>NZ_JACRWC010000058.1 GCF_014306095.1 Lentihominibacter faecis | reverse complement strand
AGAGACAGCTCATAGTCTCCTTCATCGGTATAGCTGCTGATCTCATCAAGGGCATCGACATATGCATCGAACTCCAGCCCTGCGTCATTCACTGCATCAGAAAGGCGTTTCTCCGTCATCCTGGCCAGAGCTTCTATCCCTGATACGAAGTTCTCACCGCGTTCTTTTTCATCTTCTGTTTTTCCTAACTCGATCGTAAATCCTACTTTTTTCATTTCATCATCCTCCTGTTTCAGGTACAAAAAAAGCCACTCCCGTATTGGAATGGCTATGTAATGCCCTTTTCAGGCAGATATGTACTCCTGCTGATGATCAGTCAAGAAGTTTCAGAAGGAGATCGTCTATCGCATCAGTTGTATATTTTCCCTCTTTTATAAGCTGGTTTCTCCAGTTCAGCAGCCCGTTTATTATGATGTTCTGCTCATCTTCCGTGAGCCTGATCCTGTATTTCTTTATCATCCTCTCCACCGATCCTTTCCTGAATTTTCTTTATCATATACTGCGATCTGATTTCATGCAAATGTGCAAACAAAAATCACACTCCCATTTTTGCAAGGAAAATAGCGATAAAATATGATAAGTTATATTAACACATGTAATTATTTTCAAGTCCCTGAATACATATGAAAATACACGCTTTCAGGCGATTTTTGGGAATACACTTTTTCAAGATTTGGGACAACACGATCTTTCCCAAATCGAAGAAACATGTGAAATTCACCTTTTTCTTTGAAGAAAGAAGAGAAGTTTCAAACGGCACTTGGGAAAAGATGCTTTCCCAAGTTTTTCCCAAATTTTTTCCCAAATTTAGCGGAAAATACGGTAATTTATGATAAATCACGCGTTCACGAGTTGTAGGCATCAAAAAAGGGGTTTCTGCAGTTCTTTTTTAAGATCCGTTATTTCTTAGCTGCTGCTGCCTGCTGTGCTGCTACTTCAGCTGCGAAATCTTCTTCTTTCTTTTCGATGCCTTCACCTACTTCGAAACGAACTACAGCAACGAGGGAAAGATCCTTGTTTACCGTAGCCAGGTACTGAGACACTGTCTGCTTGCCGTCCTCTGCTCTAACGTAAGTCTGATCCAAAAGACAGATATCCTTTAACTGCTTGGAAACACGTCCTTCTACGAGACCTTTGAAGATCTTGTTTTCGGAAATGGAATCCTTGTCAGCAACTGCGATCTCTGCCAGCTTGGACTTAGCATCTTCAGAAAGGAAGTTTGGCAGATAATTGAAGTTGAACTTCTTATCGTTTCTCTTTTCCTCTAAAATCGCAACATCTTCATCACCCCATACGCCGTCTACAGCTTTATCTAATAAAGCATTTAAGATCGGCTTCGGAAGTGTGAACGGATCGTTCAGTGCGCTTTCCAGCGTGATGTCATGCATTTTAGCCAGTTCTTCATCGGAGATGTCATTTCTGCTGACATACTGCGGATTCATTGCAGCAACCTGCATTGCCACGTTTGTTAAAGCTGCCTTCACATCATCGTCAGCTTCTACACTGCCTGCAATAAGAGCACCGATTCTGCCGCCGTGAATGTAGGAAACAACAGCTTCTCCGGATACTTTTTCAAATCTTCTGATCGTCATATTTTCGCCGATAGTAGCGATCTTATTTGTCAGAACATCCTGTACGGAGCCTTCGTCTCCATAAGGCAGAGCCATGAATTCGTCCATATCCTTTGCATCGTTTTCCAGAGCCATCTGAGCCAGAGTTTCTACGAAAGTTACGAACTCGTCGTTCTTCGCAACAAAGTCTGTTTCAGAGTTTACTTCTACGATAGCTGCACTCTTACCATCAGCAGCGATAGCTGTTCTAACCAGCCCCATCGCAGCAACTCTTCCTGCCTTTTTAGCAGCCTTTGCAAGTCCTTTTTCTTTTAAAAGATCAACTGCAGCTTCAATGTTGCCATCAGTTTCCACTAATGCTTTTTTGCAGTCCATCATACCTGCGCCTGTCATTTCGCGCAGTTCTTTTACCATCTTTGCTGTTACAGCCATTTTATCTCCTCCTGTATTGTCTTCAACTATTCAGCGGCTTTTTCTTCTGCAGCTTCTTCTGGAACTTCTGCCTCTGCAGCTTCTGCAGATTCTCCGCCTTCGCCTTCATCAAAGCTTTCGCCCTGTCTGCCTTCGATCACAGCGTCAGCCATGCATCCGGAGATCAGTTTTACCGCTCTGATCGCGTCATCGTTTGCAGGAATGATGTAATCAACATCGTCCGGGTCGCAGTTTGTATCTACGATACCGATGATAGGAATTCCCAGGATTCTTGCTTCCTTAACAGCGATTTTTTCTTTCTTAGGGTCTACGATAAAGATTGCTCCCGGCATACCCTTCATATCTTTGATACCGCCCAGGAACTTTTCTAACTTTTCCAGTTCCAGTCTAAGCTTGATAACTTCCTTCTTGGACAGTTTTTCGAAAGTGCCGTCTGCTTCCATTTCCTTGATGTCATTAAGTCTCTTGATTCTGCCGGAAATAGTCTTGTAGTTTGTAAGCATTCCGCCCAGCCATCTCTGATTTACATAGTACATATCGCATCTCTTGGCTTCATCATAGATTGCTGCCTGAGCCTGCTTCTTTGTCCCTACGAACAGAACCGGCTTGCCGCTTGCTGCAACTTCTCTCATGAAGTTGTATGCTTCATCGATCTTCTTTACTGTTTTCTGCAGGTCGATGATATAGATTCCGTTTCTTTCTGTGAAGATATAAGGAGCCATTTTAGGGTTCCATCTTCTTGTCTGGTGTCCGAAATGTACACCGGCTTCTAATAACTGTTTCATTGAAATTACTGACATGTTTTTTCTCCTCTCGGTTTTCTTCTTCCACCGCAGCACATATCGAAAGCAACCTTCCGTCAGCATTCTTCATCAGAATTCTGCTTCCAGGCACCGGCTTTCCCGACGCTGCCGTGTGTAAACTGTAAACTATGGCGACGCACATGCGACACCAGTTAATACTATACTATAATTTCCCCATGATTTCAACGGATTTATTGTGTTTTACGAAAATTCTTTTCTCTTCCTCTGCATATATTCCTCAAAGGTCTTCTGAGCCTTCCGATAAGTGTCTTTCCCGAAGTAGATCCCTTCATTGGAAGAAAGAAGGATCTGGTTATGAGACATGATGATGATCTCATCCATATTGATGATATAGCTTCTGTGACAATAGAGAAACCGTTCATCCAGATTAGGGATCAGATCATGAAAACTTCCATAGACAACCAGTTCACTGCTCGCCATTCCCGAAAGATGAATCACGATCCTGCGCAGATCTTTCTCCATATATACTACGTTTTGCGGGGGAATTTGATAGGTAACACTGTTCTTTTTCACTATGATGTTCTTTTTCATAAAAAAGACCTCCTTGCATAACTATTATTACACAAGAAGGCCAACTTTTCTGTCGCACACAAAAACACTTTGTTATTTTTTCGAACATTTTGTCAAAACCAGTACAGAACTCCCCCTACATAGTTTCTCTGTACGTGATCAGATCCTCTGCGATCTCGTTTGCTGCGATGGATACCGGTTTTTCTACATCTGCCTCAGTCAGCTTCGGCATACCGTCAATGATATCTCTCGATCTCTTGGCAGCCAGAATCACCAGCGTATATCTGCTGTCAACTTTTTTTCTGATTTCGTTAATAGATGGATATAACATTTATAAATCCTCCTTATACTTATTGACGATCCAGTCAACCTCTTCCCCGTTTATCTTGCACTGCTCTGCGGTAATGATCGCCCGCACTCTGTCAATGGCCGTATCCAGATCTTCATTAATGACCCTGTAATCGTACTTGTCGATATTGTGGATTTCATGAAGAGCCTCTCCCAGACGCCGGGCCATGGTTTCCTCTGTTTCTGACCCTCTTCCCCGGATCCGTTTCTTCAATTCTTCCAGAGACGGCGGCAAAATGAAAATATACACACCATCGTCGTAGTTTTTCTGCACCTGCAAAGCGCCCTGCACGTCGATTTCCAAGATAACATCGATGCCCTGCTCCAGCCATTCCATCACCTGCGCACGCGGCGTTCCATAATAATTGCCGTATACGTTGGCATACTCCATGAATCCGTCCTCTTCAATGAGCTGATCGAAATCATTTTTCGTCACGAAATGGTAATGCACTTTATCGATTTCACCTTGCCTCGGCTGGCGGGTCGTCATGGACACCGAAAGTTCGATGTTACGCTCCTGATCAAAGATTTCCTTGCATATCGTCCCTTTTCCCGCTCCGGAAGGTCCTGAAATAACAAACAGCTTGCCTTTTGCCATAAGAATACTCCTGAAACACTCCAAAAACTATCCAATATCTTAACTCGTCTAATTGATTATTATAGCACTTATATGCCTTATCATCAAGATAAATATTGACTGTTATTCTATATTTTGTACCTGTTCCCTGATTTTTTCGATCTCACTTTTTGTCTCCAGCATGAGGGATGTGATCTCCATATCATTGGCCTTGGATCCTATGGTGTTTGCTTCCCGGTTCATTTCCTGTACCAGGAAGTCGAGTTTTTTACCCACCGGTCCTTCGCTTCCTCCCAGGATATTTTTCAGCTGGATCATATGACTGTCCAGTCGCACCAGCTCTTCTGTTATGTTTGCTTTATCTGCAAAGATAGCTGCTTCCGTCAGGATGCGTTCTTCCGGCACGACAGCCGCCTCTCCCAAAAGGTCCTGGATCCTTTTCTGCAGCTTATCCTTGTATTCCTCTGCTACCATGGGAGCCCTGACTTCTATTTTCTTTACGATCTCGCGGATCAGCTCACCTCGTGCTTTCAGATCCTCCGCAAGCTTTTCTCCTTCCACAGTGCGCATCCGATCCAGATTCTCCGTGGCGATCCGCACTGCCTGCGTGATCACGCCAGCCACATCTTCTTCATTTTCTACATCCGGAACGGCTTTCATTACGTCCGGCAGCGAGGCTATCAGTGAAATGTCAATAGTTCCATCCAGATCATACGTCGCCTGCAGCTCTCTCAGGTTAGTGATATACTGCTGTGCGATGGCAGAACTCATCTTGACAGTCACATCCTCTTCTGTGATATTTTCGATGACGATAGAGACTTCTGCTTTCCCTCGTCTCAGTTTTTCCCGGATCACAGCTTTGATCGGTTCTTCTGCAAAGGAATACCGCTTCGGCATCTTTACGGTAATATCAGAATATCGGTGATTTACAGTTTTGATCTCTGCAGTCACATTTCGTTTGCCGTCCGAGTATTCCCCCCTGCCAAATCCTGTCATGCTTTTTATCATGTTTTTTCCCCATTCTACTAGATTTATGATATCATAAGATGATTTCATTATACCACGAATAACCCACGGAGGAAAGTTGCAATGTCATATGACGGAGTCGCAACTGCTGCAGCTGTATCGGAACTGCAGCAGAATCTGACACTTGGAAAAATCGAAAAAATATATCAGCCTCATTCCGAGCAACTGATTTTTAATATTCACACGAAAGCAGGCAGAAAAAAACTGCTGCTTTCCGTCAGCGGAAATCATGCCGGTGCATACCTGACAGAAACCGTTCCTGAAAACCCGGCGTCCCCGCCGGTATTTTGCATGGTGATGCGCAAACACCTGAATGCCGGTCGCATCACACAGATCCAGCAGCACGAAAACGACCGTATTATCGAGATCCTGCTGGAAACCGTCAATGAAATGGGATTCTCAGTCAACAAGAAGCTCATCATAGAAATCATGGGGAAACACAGCAATGTCATCTTAACGGACATGACCAGCGGCAAAATCATCGACAGCATCAAACATATTTCCATAGATGTCAACCGGGCCCGCCAGATCCTGCCGGGAAAGCTTTATGAATATCCCCCTGCCCAGAAAAAGATCCCATTTACTAAAATCACCCGGGAGGAGATTTTGCAGCTTCTTACGGATCCTTTGCAGCCCGGGCGATGCCTGCTCTCCGGTATACAGGGACTTTCTCCCGCACTGGCAGAAACTCTGGCATCCGATCTTCCAAGTGCTTCTGATGCCGCAAAAGAATTTGCATCGTCGGTGTATTCCCGGCTTCAAAAGCTTATTCAGGAGATCCGGGAGCATACATTTACACCGGTAGTGTACCTGGACGGTGCTGGAAAGCCTGTAGATTTTCACATCACGGATCTTTCCATCTACGGAACAGATTACACGGCGAAAAGTTTTGACACATTCAGTCAGGCCGCGGAATTCTATTTTCAGAATAGAGAATCTTCCAATCTGTTAAAGCAGAAATCCGGCGATCTTATCCGTATCATCAACGGTGATCTTTCCCGGCTTCGCCACAAGACACAGAAACTCAACGAAGATCTTTATCGTGCAGAGAACTCGGATAAATACCGGCTTTACGGCGAACTTCTTACCGCGAATCTTCACCAGGTAAAGCCAGGGGCATCCTCTGTAACTGTGATCAGCTACTATGACGGCAGCGAAGTGAAGATCCCTCTGGATCCCAAGTACGCACCCTCTAAAAATGCACAGATTTACTATAAAAAATACGGTAAGGCGAAAACGGCGGTAAAAGAAAAAAAGATCCAGCTGGAGGAAGTTTCCCAGGAAATCGACTACCTGGAATCCGTACTGGAATTTACAGAAAAAGCACACTCTGTAGAAGAACTTCGCACGATCCGTCAGGAACTTACCGACAGCGGTTTCCTTCGCTATCGAAAAAACCGGAACACAAAGGAAAAGCCAAGCAAACCATCACCGTACGCCTATACGCTGACCTCAGGCAAAAGAGTCTTTGCAGGAAGAAACAACAAGGAAAACGACTGGCTGACGCTGAAAAAAGCCTCTTCTACCGACATCTGGTTCCATACCAAGGACATCCCCGGCTCCCACGTGATCCTCTTCACCGAAGGGCAGGAACCATCAAAAGAAGAGCTCTTTGAGGCAGCAGCCATCGCAGCATGGCACAGCAAAGGCAGCAGCTCCGAAAACGTTCCGGTAGATTATACCAGAGTCAAATACGTAAAAAAACCAGCCGGATCCAAACCCGGCATGGTCATTTTCACTCATAATAAAACATTGTACGTAGATCCGGCACTTCCAGGCCCGGATCATACCGCAGAGAAATAACTTCCTGCCTGCATTTCATCTGGTCTGCCCTGCGCAGATCAGATTTTTTCTGCCCATTCTACAGCTTTAGCGATCACCTCATCGCCCCTGCTCTGCGGGCCGCCGTTATGGATCTCATGGTAAAGACCGCTCCATTCAATATACTCGATATTTTCTCCGTCGGCCTTCATGCGGGCTGCGATATTGCGGCTTCCGGCAACATCACAGATCTTGTCTTTTTCCCCATGCATCAGAAGAAGCGGGATCTGTTTCGCACGGCCATTGTTTTCCAGCTGACCCGATTCCAGCTTCTGACCCGTTTCAAATCCGTCCACGGCACACAATGCCGATATCCTGTTATGCACCAGCGGGTGATCGTTGAACGGCTTGACACAGTCCAGGTTGCCCAGATCAGCTTCATTGATCTCGGATCCGATCGTAACAGATGGTGCGACGCGTGACAGGAATTTGACTGCTTTGTACAGAAGTGCCGGTACCGGGCGAACCAGACGCACCCATGGCGCTGTTACGATGTACGCCGCCACCTCTCCATTGAGCCTCCCTCTGCTGCGGTAATCCAGAACGATATTTCCACCCATGCTGTGACCATATAATATCAGCTTCTTTTCCGGATAGATGGCCTGCGCATACTCGATCAAAGTACTGACATCACTCAGCACATCCTTTCGCGGTGCACAGTGACCTCTTTTTCCAAGAGATTTTCCGTGCCCGCGCAGATCAAAAGCCAAAACCGCCATGTTTTTCTCGCGAAACGCTTCTGCCACCCGGTCGAACCGTCCACCGTACTCCCCTATTCCATGGACGATGCAGATCACTTTTTCAGGATCGTCCACATTCCAGGAGTATCCTTCCAGTTTTCCATTTTCGAATTGCTGCAAAATAAAATTCTCATACATTTTTCTTTCCTCGCCTTCTACTTGTCGGAAAAATTCCAATAATCCGCCTTTTCCTTACATTTTCGCAGATTTTTCTTGTAATTTCGATCTCAAGGTCGTACATTGAGTATAACACAGCCCCAACAAATCATTCGATGAAAATCCGTTATAGTCGATTCTGGAAAAAGGAGGCGGCACTATGAAAAAAGTTTGCACATTATGTGGATGTCAGAGCTACGAAGCATTTGCTTTTAAAAGCGGCCATGTGTGTGAAACCTGCCTGCGTCATCTGAAGTCGGATTCGCAGACATGTGGTCAGGTGCGAATCAATCATTAGCCCGGCACCTTCCGATTCACCGGATTTTTTTCGCGGGGCTGTGAGACTTCTTTCGGCCGGAACTGTTTCTGCGAGAGGCTTGACCTCTCACCGGAGCTTCCGGTCGTTTTCCATTTTTGCCTTCTCTGTCACCTTGTTTTGCCTTTCGCGCATGATCATCCTGACGTTTCTGTGCAGCGATCCGTCTTCGGGTCTTCGGCTTCATCACAGAATAACCGAATGTCCCAAGTTCCTTGTGCTGCAATGCCACGTAACTGCCGTGGCTGTAAGCGATCAGTCCTGCATCCTCCAGGCGCAGCCGTCCTTTTTCATCCATCAGGCTTTCTTCCACAGAAACTCCTATGATTTCCGCCAGAAACATATCGTGAGTCGGAAACTCCCGGACGTCCAGCACTTTGCATTCAAGATTTACCGGAGATTCCCCGATGGACGGGCAGGAAACCTTCCGGCTCTTTGCAGGAGTCAGGTCCATTTCCTTGAATTTATCTACTTTTCGCCCTGATCTTACACCGCAGTAATCCGTTGCAAATGCCAGATCCTTCGTAGTCAGATTGATGACAAACTCTCCTGTGCGCGCTATGATATCGTGGGAATGCCGTTCTTTTCGCACTGAAATATACGTCATAGGCGGATCCGTATTGACGATCCCCGTCCATGCTATAGTAATAATATTCTGTTCTGTTCCGTCTCCGCAGGAGACCATCACAGCCGGAACCGGATTCAGCATGGTTCCCGGCTTAAATTCTATTTTTGCCATGATTTGTTCTCGTCATTCTGTTATTTTATCTGCTTCTGCAGTCGCTTCAGCACCTTCTCAAAATCTTCCGGAAGAGGACTTTCAAACTCCATGTATTCGCCGGTCGAGGGATGCTGAAACCCCAGGATCCCCGCATGCAGCATCTGCCGTGACGCGCCTTCTTTATTGGAAGCCGGACCGTACAGGCTGTCTCCTAAAAGCGGATGCTTGACAGATGCCATATGAACACGGATCTGATGTGTCCTCCCCGTCTCCAGCCTTGCTTCGATCCAGGTGAATTTCCCAAAACGTTCGATCACCTTGTAATGTGTGACTGCCGGCTTGCCGTGGTCGTAATTGATCGCATTGCGCAGTCGATTTTTAGGATCTCTGCCTATGGGAGCATCTATGGTCCCTTCCTCTTCCCGTATGTTATGATACACGATAGCCTGATATCTTCTGGTGATAGAGTGCTCCTGCAGCTGCTGCGAAAGGGAAGCGTGAGCGTGATCATTTTTCGCTACCATTAAAAGACCGCTTGTATCCTTGTCGATCCGGTGTACGATCCCCGGACGTATTACTCCATTGATGGACGAAAGCGCATCACCGCAGTGAAACATCAGAGCGTTCACCAGCGTCCCCGTATAATTCCCGGGGGCCGGATGCACCACCATTCCAGCCGGTTTGTTGACCACCAGCAGATCATCGTCCTCATAAATGATCTCAAGGGGAATATCCTCCGCTTCCACCTCCAGCTTCTCTGGAGCCGGTATCCGGACCAGGATACAGTCGCCTTCAACGCCCTTTTCTTTTTTGCTGCAAAGCTTCCCGTTTCTAAAAACTTTTCCTTCTTCAAAGAGTTTCTGCAAAAAACTTCGCGAAAGGCCGTCAGTCTTCTCTGCTAAAACAGCATCCAGACGTTTTCCTTCCGTCTCCGATGTGATGATGATTTCCGTCTGTTCTTCCATTTTATCACAACTATCCGTCATGCCTCTTTTTCCTTTCAGATACGAAAACATCCAGCAGAAGCAATCCGCAGCCAACACAGATAAAAATATCTGCGATGTTGAAAACAGGAAATACCCTGAAATCAAATAAATCGACCACATACCCCTGCGTGATCCTGTCTATAAGATTACCAAGACCGCCCCCGCAGATAAAGGCAATCGCAAGATTCATGCAGATGTTCCAGTTTTTACGCTTCCAAAACAAAATGATCAGCGCTGTCAGGATCGCTGCGCACGGGAGCAGGATCAAAAATACCCACTGCCCTTGCATCATACTGAATGCCGCGCCTCGGTTCTGAACATACGTTATATGAAAGATCTCAGAAATTACCGGGATCGATTCTCCCGGCACCATCTGAGATGCGACTGCATATTTCACGAGGTGATCCAGAAGGATCACCCCTATTACAATCAAAAAGTATACCATATGAAAACAGGGGGCGGGATGCCCCGCCTCCTTTAATATTTGATATTTCTCATCGTTTTCTGCATTTCTGCGCCGTTATTGCTCTTTCCGTAATCATACGTTCCACGCTCTGGTTTCGGTGCCGGTTTAGGAGCTGCCTTTGCTCCCGGTTTCTGCTCCAGATTCTGCAGCGGCGTCATTTCCGGAAGGTCGTCAAAATCATCCACACCCAGCTCCGGGAACATTTCTCCGCTCAAAGATTCAAATCGCTGAAGTTCAGACTGCAGCAGCTTTTTGTAGCGAGTCCTGAAATCGATAAAGCGCGCTTTCATCGCCTCGCTTTCTTCCGAGATCTTGTCCGCCATCTCCTTCGCTTCTTTCTGCATCAGCTGTGCATCCAGTTCTGCATTCTTCAGCAAGATCTCCGCCCGCTTTTCTGCACTTGCAGAAATATCAGACATGAGACCTTTCGCCGCTTCCAGCGTTTCCAGGACCGTGCCCTCGGAATTTCTGTGACGTTCCAGCTCTTCTACCAGACGGCTGTTTTCTTCCTTCGTCTGACGCAGTTCGTCCAGAAGCCGTTCCAGATCAATCGTGATTTCATCCAGAAATTCATTGACTTCATCTTCTTTATAACCCCGAACTGCTTTTGAAAATTCTTTTTCCTGAATATCGATCGGTCTAATCATTTCCTGCCTCCTGTAATCTCATTACTTCCAAGGATTCTGCTCTCCGTTTTCCCCTCCGAAGGAATACGGCTTGTTTTCTCCTTCTGCGAAAATCGCCACGTTTTCCGGTGCGAAAACGAATATGTTATTTGCGACTTTCTGTACATTGCCATTCAGTGCATAGGTAGCACCGCCCAGGAAGTCGAAGATCTTTCTTCCCGTATCGCTGTCCAGCTGTTCCAGATTGATGATGATCGGCTTTCTGCTCTTCAGGCTGTCTACCAGCTTCGGGCACTCTTCAAATCCTTTCGGTTCGATCACCACCAGTTTGAATGCTGTCGTGATCGCCTTTACTGTACGATTCTGCATCGGAACGACATTGCCGGAATCATAGCGTGGAGACGTCGTTGTCTGGGTTCTCGGTTCTACCGGTTTTCTATCATAATAACTGTTGTTCTTTTCGTATTCTTCTTCCTCTTCAAGTTCTTCTTCGTCTTCGTATTCTTCAAAGCCCATTAAATCTTTAAATTTGTTAAAAACACCCATGATTACCTCCTACTTTTTACTGTAATCTCTTGCTCCGAAAATGGCACTTCCTACGCGAACCAGATTCGAACCTGCTTCAATAGCGACTTTAAAATCATGGGACATACCCATGGACAGATATTTGAAATCCAGATGCGGATGTTCAATCCCGGCAAACTGATCGTACTGTTTCTTCACTTCGTCAAAATATACTTTGATATCTTCAGGATCTTCTGCAAAAGGTGCTACGCACATCAGCCCGCGCAGCCGGATATTTTCACAGTTCTCCAGGATTTCATGGATCAGTTCTTCCGTTTCTGCTGTAGTAATACCGAACTTGCTTTCTTCCTGTGCCGAATTGACCTGCAGCAGGATATCCATCGTGATCCCCTTAGCACCGGCACGCTTGTCGATCTCTGCGGCCAGCTTATAGGAGTCCACCGAATGGATCATAGATACCTTGTCGATGATGTATTTCACCTTGTTTGTCTGTAAATGTCCGATCATATGCCATTTTACAGGCTTCACCGCATCGAACTTATCCATGATTTCCTGCACCTTGTTTTCTCCGATGTCCGTTACCCCGGCATCGATCGCCACGTTGATCTCCTCCGGTGTCCTTGTCTTGCTGACTGCCACCAGAAGGACATCGTCCGCACTGCGTCCGCACTGCTGCGCTGTTTCAGCGATCTCACCGCGGATCATATCCAGGTTTTTTTTGATGTCTTCCATCTTAATTCGCCTCTTTCTGCTCTGTACTTTCTTCTGTGTTTTTCGTATTTTTTTCTTTATTCGCTTCTTTTTTCAAATCCTCTTCCAATGCATTGCCTGGATGACGAAGCACTTCATCATACACATTTACTGTCGTGATCTGCTTGCCGTTTTCATCCGTAAAGGCTGCGTCACTCAGGACGGAATCCTTTCCGTCTGTTGCGATCACCTTTATCTGCTTGAAGATATAATTCCCGTTTTTATTTTTTACATAAACGCCTTTTTTGCCGTTCTTTTCTACGATCGCCTTATTGCTTACGATCAGACCTGAACTGTCGCTTGCCACCACCTTCATGTCTTCTTCACGGCTTGCTGCGAAACTTTTATAATATACATCCAGGAAGAAAATCACACGATACTCATCGCCATCCTTCTTCACCTTGTATACGGTCGCATCCACATCGCCGTCAGGAAGCTGCAGCGTCACCTCATTTCCTTCCTGATAGTTTCTGACGTTCTCCTTGTCGATCCAGCAGAGTATATACCATACATCATCTCCTGAGATCTTAAAGATCGGTTCTCCCTTGATCACCGAAGATCTTTTCAGATCGGTCGTCCTGTATGACTGGCTCTCCACTGTTTCACGCTTGACTTTTTCCATTTTTTCCGGAGTCAGATAGTTCTCATAACCATCAATGGACAGACTGAACACTCCGCTTATTGAAGCGCTGCAGGAATCGACCAGTCCATCGTATCCCTTGAGGCGATCCATACAGTCCGAGAACCGCGTCGATTCCGAATCCTTACTGCTGTCCGCCTTTACGGAAACCACCTCGGCGCCCTTCTTTACGACGGTCCCCTCCGTCACCGGATATTCGATTTCACCGGAATCTGCAGCCACCCCGATCTCTTCCGTCTTGACGAAGTAACCCTTCGTTTCATAGGACAAAGTCAGCGTGCCAGGTTCCAGAACCTGTGTTGTTTCAAAAATATCTGTCACCTTTGGCAAAACCTCTACGATGGTAAACAAAAGCAACAGGATCACGATATATAAAAAAATTGCTCGTTTTGTCTTCTTTGTCAGTTTTCGTTTCATTGTTTTATTTTACACCAAAGAACTTTTTCATGCAATGCTACCGCTCCATTTTCATGATTTCTTCAAGAATACGCCGTTCCTCTTTCGAGAAAGCATGCTCCTGCTCCAGATATCGTTTCAGAAGATCCGGGCGACGTTCTTTTGTCAACGCTAAAGACTGCTTAAATCGCCACAGATCGATCTGCTTATGATTGCCGCTTGTCAGCACCTCCGGGATCTCAAGCCCCCGATATTCCCGCGGTTTCGTATACTGAGGATGCTCTAAAAGCCCTGAATACACCGATTCATCCAGTGCAGAATTCTCATTTCCCAGTACTCCCGGTATCATACGTGCCACAGAATCGATCAGTACCATCGCAGGGAGCTCTCCTCCTGTCAGTACGTAGTCACCAATGGAGATCTCCTCTGCATTCCAGTGATCCAGCGCCCTCTGATCCACTCCTTCGTAATGGCCGCATAGAATGACCATCTCCGGGATCTTCGAAAGTTCTTCGATCTTCTCGCGATCGAGGATCTTCCCGCGCGGCGACATATATATCACTTTTTTGTTTTCAGCCTCAACGGATTCCATTGCACCGAAAACAGGATCAGCCATCATGACCATGCCGCCTCCGCCTCCAAAGGGATAATCATCCGCCTTATTGTGCTTGTCATGGCTGAACTGCCGTATGTCGGTCGCTTTGATCTGCAGGATCCCTGCGGCGACCGCCCGTCCCAGCATACTGCTTTCCATAACAGGGCGAAACATCTCCGGAAACAATGTCAATACATCTATTTTCATTCGTTTCACTCCCTATAAATCCGTAAGACCCTCGATCAGCGTCACCGTGATCAACCGCTCTTTTCCATCTATTTTCTGTACAAATGCATCCACTTTCGGGATGAGTACCGTTTTTCCATCATCACGTTTTACTTCGAAGATATCCTGTGCTGTATTCTGCAGGACATCTGTTACGACTCCATGAAAAGAGCCGCCCTGTTCTTCCACTTCCATACCGATCAGATCACGAATGTAGAATTGTCCTTCCGGAAGCTCTGGAAGATCCGCTTCCGTAATAAAAAGCTCCGTGCCCTTTGCAGCCTCTGCCGCATTCCGATCATCGATACCGGAGAGCTTGAGAATGACCATATTCTTCTGCATGCGCACATTCTGCACCTTAAGCAGTCTGTCTCCTGCATAGATCTCGGGAGTTCTCTCATAGACCTCCTCGCTGTCCGAATAATTATAAACCTTGACTTCCCCTTTCAGACCGACTGCATTGACGATCTTGCCGATTTTGATTTTCTCCATATTTACCGCCTGTTACAATATAAGACAGGCACATATATTAAAAAATACATGTGCCCTTCATTTTCTTTACTGAACGATTTCTACGACTACTCTGATATTAGCCTTGGTTGCCGCTGCTTTCACAACAGTTCGGATGGCTTTGGCGATCCGGCCCTGTTTGCCGATCACCTTTCCCATATCATCGGGTGCCACCTTCAGCTGTACCACTGTAGTGCCATTGGATTGTTCCTCAGAAACTTCAACAGCCTCCGGGTTTTCTACCAGCGACTTTGCAATTGCACTAACTAATTCTCCCATTGGTTTCACCGCTTTCTATAAAATGCCGCTCTTCTGGAAAAGTTTTTTCACTGTATCTGTCGGCTGTGCACCTGTTCCCAGCCATTTCTGAGCCTTTTCCTCATCGATCTTGATGTCAGCCGGGTCAGTCATCGGGTTGTAGTATCCGATCTCTTCGATGAACTTACCATCTCTTGGTGCTCTGGAATCTGCAACTACTACACGGTAAAAAGGCTTCTTGTTTGCTCCCATTCTCTTCAGTCTGATTTTAACCATTTCTTTATTTCCTCCTAAAATATATTCGTTATAATTGTTATATAGAAAAGTCCTGCATCGGACTTGTTCGATCTTGCTTACATGCCGCGGAACATCCGGTTCATCCTGCCTGCTCCGCCTTTTCCCGTGAAGCTCTTCATCATCTTTCTCGTCTCGTCATACCGCTTCACCAGCTGATTGATCTTAGAGACCGGCTGACCCGATCCTGCTGCAATCCGCTTTCTTCTGCTGGCATTGAGGATGGAAGGGTTTTCCCTTTCTTCCCGCGTCATAGACTGGATGATCGCTTCCATCTGGACAAAGTCGCGCTCGCTCTGCTCCACGTTTACGTTCTGCATCGCCCGGCTGTTCATTCCGGGCATCATTCCCAGCAGTTTGCCAATCCCGCCCATCTTGCGGATCTGACCCATCTGCTCCAGGAAATCCTCCAGCGTAAACTGATTCTTGCGCAGACGCTTTTCCAGTTCCTGCGCCTTCTGTTCATCGTAGTCTTCCTGTGCCTTTTCGATGAGGGTGAGCATATCGCCCATGCCCAGGATCCGGCTTGCCATACGCTCCGGATGAAACGGCTCCAGCGCATCGAATTTTTCACCCGTACCGACGAATTTCACAGGTCTTCCTGTCACCTTTTTTGCAGAAAGCGCCGCACCGCCTCGGGAGTCGCCGTCCATCTTAGTCATGATAATGCCGTCGATACCGAGTCTGTCGTTGAACCCCTCTGCCGCATTGACTGCATCCTGACCGGTCAGCGCATCGACAACCAGAAGGATCTCATGAGGCTTGATAGCTCCCTTCAGGCGAACCAGCTCCTCCATCAGTTCTTCATCGATCTGCAGCCGGCCTGCAGTATCGACGATCAGCACATTGCAGCCTTTTCGTTCCGCCTCTTTTATAGCCGCCAGAGCGATCTTCTCAGGCTCCCGGCTTTCCCGCATGGTGAACACCGGTGTATCTACTGCCTTTCCCACTACTTCCAGCTGGTCGATAGCGGCCGGACGATAGATATCGCATGCGCACAGCATTGGTTTCTTGCCGTTTTTCTTAAGATAATTGGCCAGCTTGCCGCAGGTGGTTGTTTTACCGGTACCCTGCAGACCGACCATCATGTATACCGTAAACCCCTTCGGGGAATAGGTCAGTTTGCTTCCGGTCCCGCCCATCAGCTCGGTAAGCTCATCGTTTACGATCTTGATCACCTGCTGACCCGGGGTCAGGCTCGCCATAACTTCTTCGCCCAGCGATTTCTGTTTCACGCTGTCTACGAATTCCTTTACGACCTTGAAGTTTACATCCGCCTCTAGCAGAGCCAGCTTGACTTCACGCATGGCTGCGTTGATGTCTGCCTCCGTCAGGCTTCCTTTTCCCTTCAGGCCTTTAAAGACATTCTGCAGTTTTTCGGACAATCCTTCGAATGCCATAGGCTTATTCCTCCAGTTTATCTATAATATCTTTGATCTTCTGTAATTCTGCTGTAACCTCCGCCGGCACCAGCGCTTCCTGCTTCTGCACGTCTTCCATCAATCCTTCGATCCTTTCATCGATATCTCCGATGGCTTCCCGGCTCTGCTGAAATTTGTCTACCAGCCCCAGCTTCTGTTCGTATTCATGCAAAGCCCTCCCGGCGTTCTTGAGCGCATCATGCACGCCCTGTCTGCTGATGGAAAACTCCGCTGCGATCTCTGACAGTGACAGATTTTCTCCGTAATAAAGTTCCATCACTTCCCGCTGTCTGTCCGTCAGAAGGCTTCCGTAAAAATCATACAAAAGGCTCGTCTGGATCACGTCATCGATCTTCATGGACATCACCTCACCAGCCTAGTATATAACAGAGTTTCATTGCTGTCAAGCGTTTTTACTTAACAGTGTATAAAATGCACTCCCGCTCTGTCGCCAGACCCTTTACGATATCTTCTGCAAAGGCTCTGCAGTTCGGGGCTCCGCACACGCCGCAGTCGATCCCCGGCAGCGAGCTGAGAACTCGCCCCATTTCTTCCATCTTTTTAAGGGAAACATCCAGATCCTCGTCCAGCCGCAGAACCGGGCGATAACAAAGAGGACGATTCCGGAGAAGTTCATCCTCTTCTCCCGGCAGATTCAAAGTCCGCTCTCCGTACTTTTCCTTTGCCTCATCGATGAGCGGTTTTATATTCGCCTTTGCTGAATAACTGTTTTCCACGGTAAGGGATCCGCCGAAACATCCGCCGCGGCACGCCTCCGTCTCTACAAAAGCCAGTCCATCCAGCTTCTCATCCTCGATTTTTTCAAAAATATCGATCACTTTATCAATACCATCTACCGCTACAAAATCATCGGTCTGCAGCGACAGGCTCTCCCCTCCCGGACTCGGCCAGCGAAGTCCCGTCATGCCTGCCTTCTCCAGATCTTCGATTTCCTCATCTTTCAGCTCTTCCAGATTCTGCAGTACCTGCTTGTAGATGTCCGAAATGGCGATCATCTTATCGATATCTGAATCAACCACCTCGTCGCTTTCCTTGATAAAGGATATTTTCGCAGTACATGGTGCGATAAAGAAGATCCCCACCTTCTTGTCAGGATGTCTTCTCTCCGCTTCCCGCCGTGCCATACTTGCCACTACCTCCACCGGTGGACGGTAGTCCACCACATGCTCCATGAGATTGGGGAATCTGATCTGGATCAGATTCAGGATCGACGGACACCCTGCGGAGATCAGCGGCAGTTTTCGTTTACCACTGTGCAGAAGCTCCCGCAGCCGGTAGCTGATCATCTCTGCACCGATCGCTTCTTCATAGATTTCATCAAATCCCACTCTCTTCAGTGCTGTCAGCAGATGATTCCTGGATCTGATGTTATGGAACTGTCCAAAAAAAGCCGATGCCGGGATGGCGATCTTGTAATCATATGCTTCCAGACAGTCGGGAGCATCTGTCACCGGACTGTTGGCGTGACGAGGACAAACCTTGATGCACATGCCGCATTCAATGCAGCGCTCTGCAGAAATCACGGCTTTTCCCGATTTTATCCGGATTGCTTCCGTTGGACAGGTTCTGGCACAATGGGTACATCCTATACACCGTTTCGGATCCAGCCGGATCGATGTCAGGTGTTTGTTTTCAAAAGAAAGAGGGCCTTCACGAAGTCCGTGACTATGAAGTTTGCCACATACGGTAAACGTCGTATCATCTGTCTTCACCAGCGCTATGTTCCGGTTGGCAGCCAGTTCGATCATAGCATCCGTCACCGTCTTTCCGCAGGTGATGATGATGCATGTTATGTTCATCATCTCCGAGGCACGAATGACCTGCGGATTTACAAGGCTCGTAATGAGGATACTGTCATCCGCTGTATCCAGCATGACATTGCTCATCAGATCCGAAGCCACCGCATAGGAATATTCCCGCCGTAATATTTCTTCTGTCCCATACAGGATCTTGCCGCCTATCATGGAAATAATCTTTTTCAGTTCCATCATTACCTCCGCTTCATCGCCTGCAGCTGCGCCTTCTGCACATTTGAGATCTGCCGGCTTTCCCGTGCCTTCTGCAAAGCTTTATTATATGTAAAATCATCGAGCTTCGCCTGTTTCATAAATACCATCGTCTCATCATAAAACTTGACGAAACAAATAGAGATCAGCCACGCTACCGCCATCTTAACATAGTACCCTTCATGGCGGACAGACTGCGCTGTCGCAAACAGCCGGTCCAGATACTCCCGCTTCATATAATGATCCAGCAGCATCACGACGCCGAACCTGACGTCAAACTCCAGATCGCTTTGCAGATACGGCCGTAAAAATTCCCAGGTATCTTCCCTGTACTTCCGTGTTTCCTTCAGACTGGCGCAGAACGTATCGCAAATGGCCCAGTTTCTGATTTTGGGAACGAATCCTTTGATCTGTGCAAAAAGCATTTCGCTGGGCACATTCCTTTGCAGGCCGATGATCATGCCCTGCAGCGTGATCTCTTCATAGCAGGAATCGCCGATCTCCTGCAAAAGGATATCCGCGCGCCCGCCGGACTTTGTAAAAAGCTCTCTGGCATACCGGCGCAAGGCAGGGATCCTCACCCCTAACAGGTTTTCCTCTCCTGGAACCAGACCGCCGTGAAACGCTTTATATTTCGGATCGCTCAAACTTTGCAGCTCCTGATAGATTTCCTTCTGCCTACTCATGTCTGCGTTCCTCTATTCGTTCTTCCAGCTTTTCTTTGACATGCTTCAATCTCTCGCTCTGCTTTCGGAGCAGTTCCATATGCTCACTGTACTTTTCCAGCTGACGGCTGAGCGGCATTTCAGTCTTGAACGCAAGCACAAAACGCTTCTTTTCTTCCAGCTCTTCCCGCTGCTGCGCGAGATAATCCTTCAGCTCCTCGTATTTGACCACGATATCCTTTTCCTGTGCGAAGTCCCGCACCTTACCGGAGATGTTGAGAGAATACCAGAGGTCGATGGCGAACACTCCGAAAAACATGCCGATGAAAAAGGAAAATGCCAGATGCTGCGAAAGCCAGTGGACCCAGCCCACCACATATGGGTTGACAAAGAAATAATACACGCATCCAAGCAGGCCCCATATGACTGAAAACTTGGGGCAGATGATACCTTTGATATTGCCTTTTTCCTTCGTGTAGTCCCAGAGTTTCACATGCATACCGCGGATAAAAATGATTCCTGCGATGTATTCGATGATGGTCATGACCACTGCCATGATCACCAGAATGATTGCTACATCCAGTGCCTTGCTAGGCGTCATAGCCACAGCACTCAGCGCGGACACGGCATACATGCCCCACAGACCGAAGCCGTAAAGGGGCAGATACGGTCCTGCGAGAAATCCCGGATTGATCCATTTTCTTTCCGGGTTGGCTCGCGAAAAGAAGCGGCGAAAAAATACTTCCATACACCATCCCAGGCAGCTTCCTATAAAAAATAAGAATGCGAAAATCAACACCTGATTCATCTCTAATACTCTCCTCCCTGTTTCAGCTCAAAATGGTTCTTGTTGAATTCGAGGATACCTTCATCCCTCAGTTTTCCAAGTTCCTTGGACATGGCGCTTCGATCCACTGCCAGAAAATCCGCCAGCTGCTGCCTGTTGAACGGGATTTCAAAACAGGAAGAATCCTGCTTGAGCGACTGATCGGATAGATACGAAAGCAATTTATCCCGTGTCGTCCGCTGCGACATATGTTCCAGCTTGCGTGTCAGCTCGCGGTTCTTGACTGCCAGTACATAGGCAAAATTGCGGATCAGCCGAGCGTGGTACGGACATACCGTTGAACACACCTGAAAAATTTTCTTCACGTCTAACAAAAGCACGGTACTGTCCTTTACAGCAACTGCATTGATCCTAACCGGTTCGTCATCCAGAAAAGAGTACACTTCCCCAAGAAGTTCTCCTGCAGATACGTCCGCCAGAATGCTGTTATTTCCCCAGTAATCCTCCCTGTCGATATGAAACATCCCGTCAAGCACCAAAGCCGCCATGCCTGCCGGCTCTCCGGCGCGATACAGGAATTCTCCCCGCGTGAACCTTTTTTTCACAGCGGCCAGACAGTCCAGCATAGACAGGATATTTTTTTCTTCCATGCCGCGAAAGATCTTTGCGCGCCGCAGAAGCCCCATATAGTTTTTCATGATTTTCTCCAGAATTTTTTATTGCGTTGTAAAAACAACATACTTGATCCTCTTATTGTATTAGAATTCTGTTAGAAAAGCAAGGAGGTCACTGATATGATCCGAAAAATAATTAAGATAAATGAAGAAAAATGCAACGGCTGCGGTCTGTGTGCCGAAGCATGTCACGAAGGAGCGATCGGAATGGTGGACGGTAAGGCGAAGCTGCTTCGCGATGATTACTGTGATGGCCTGGGAGACTGCCTCCCGGCCTGTCCGACCGATGCTATCACATTTGAAGAACGGGAAGCTGCCGCCTATGATGAAGCAGCCGTAGAGGCTCATAAGGCACGGCGTGCTGCTGCTAAGACTGTCAAGGCGGATAAAGAGGACGTGCCGCCGGAAAGTGCACTTGTCAACTGGCCGGTGCAGATCAAACTGGCGCCGATCCAGGCTCCGTATTTTGAAGATGCCGATCTGCTGATCGCGGCAGACTGCAGCGCTTATGCCTATGGAAATTTTCATGGGGATTTCATTGACGGCAAGATCACACTGATGGGATGTCCGAAACTGGACATGGTAGACTATTCCGAAAAACTTACGGAACTGTTTACAAGAAATACGATCCGCAGCATCACCCTTACCCGTATGGAAGTTCCGTGCTGCGGCGGTCTGGAATACGCTGTAAAGCAGGCAGTCGCCGCCAGCGGAAAGGATATTCCGCTGAAGGTCGTTACCATTGGGATCAACGGCGATTTGAAATGACCGTGATCCTGTTTTGTTCATCGATCCCGATGACTTTCTCTCCTCTCTTTCTGAGGTGAAGCACATATTGGATATCCTCATCGTCCAGGACTTCTCCCGGACATATGAGAGGTATCCCGGGAGGATACGGTATAATGGAGGTTCCGCATATGCGTCCGCTGCATTTTCTGATATCCTCTGTCTCTTTTTCCCCTGCAGTATCTTGCAGGGGTCTTTTTTTATTCCACGGGATTTTCGATTTTGCTGGATTTTCCGAGAGTTTAGTGTGCTTCGGTTTTTCCGCATCTCTCGGCACGTCCTGCACCATCCGGTCACCTCGGCTTTCCTGCTCTGCGATCTCCTGCAAAGCTGCCAGCAGCTTCTCATAGTCTGCCTGCGTATTGCCGATGCCCGTCATGCACATCAGGATGTTGCCCGTCGTCAGTTCACAGAAAATATCATGTTTCATCAGTTCCTGTTCCAGCCGTGCTCCCGAAAGTCCCAGAGCACTCATGTCCAGATCGATCTTGGTCTGATCCATGCTCCCGCTTTGCAGATCGGCCGGCTGAAGCATCCGCAGCCCGGGGATCTTCTCCGCTTCACGATAAAAAACATCAAGATTTTCCTGCCACTGTGTGAAAAGGGATGTTCCGTGCTCCCTCATGATATCTCCATTTAGATCCAGTGAAGCCATGAGAAGATAAGAAGGGCTGGTACTTTCGATTTTCTGCAGCTGATCTTCCAGAACCGGCAGACTGATCCGCTCTGAATTTACATGAAGCACTGCACTTTGTGTGAAAGATGCCAATGTTTTGTGAATACTGTCCACGATGATGTCAGCTCCGCAGTCCTCGGCTGCTGCAGGTTGATCTTTCATGAATTTCAAATGAGCTCCATGAGCCTGATCCACGATGAGGATCCCGTCGTGACTGTGCACCGTCTCCGCGATGCCGGCAATGTCGCTGCAGATCCCATAGTAATTTGGGCTGGGGAGCACCACAGCCCTGGCTTCCGGATGCTCCCGCATCAGCCGATCGATCTCATCTGCCGTGGTAACACCTGCAATACCATATCGTGCTTCCTCTTCCGGGTAGGCATATACCGGTTTTATATTTCCTAAAGTCAGAGCATTGAATACCGCTTTATGGCAGTTTCTCGCCAGGATCAGCGAGCCTCCCGGCTCCACAGATGCCAGGATCCCCGCGATCAGCCCTCCGCTGGTGCCGTTGATCAGCAAATATGATTTTTTGACGCCATAGAGATTTTGATACTTTTCCTGAGTTTCCCGGATGATCCCTTCCGTCTGAAACAGGTTGTCCGCTCCCGGGATCTCTGTAATATCGCAATCCATGATATGTTCCAGAAAATCTCCATACCCCAGCCTGCGATACAATTCACTTCCTTTATGTCCCGGCATATGAAAAGACACCGGACAAAGTCCGGTGTGTTTCAGCAGGAATTCTGTAATGCCCCCTGCCATTATTTCATCTCCAGCAGGAAGGCTTCATAAGCACGTCTTGCTTCGTAAATATCCACCTTACTGGTCACTTCGTATGGTGCATGCATGTTCTGTACTGCAATACCACTGTCGATGACTTCCATTCCATAGTTGGCCAGGATATATGCTATGGTGCCGCCGCCGCCTTCGTCCACCTTGCCCAGTTCCGATGTCTGATAGGAGATCTCTTTAGCATCCAGAATATTTCTCAGCTTTGCGATGTATTCCGGATTGGCGTCGTTGGAACCGGATTTACCACGCGCACCCGTATATTTGTTAAAGGTAAGACCTTTGCAGAAATAAGCGCAGTTGTTCTTCTCCATGACGGATGGATAGTTGGGATCGAATGCTGCACTGACATCGGATGACAGCACGCAGGATCTTCCCAGTGCTCTGCGAACACCCAACTCGCTGTATGCTCCCATGCAGTTCATCACTTCTGCTACGGTATTTTCAAAGAACCTGGAATGCATACCCGTTGCACCTACGCTGCCGATTTCCTCTTTATCCACCAGCAGGCAGACACAGGTCCTGGCAGGATCTTTAACGGCAAACATGGCTTCTGCGGATGGATAGGAGCAAACTCTGTCATCCTGTCCATACCCGATGATCATGCTGGAATCCAGTCCGTAATCTCTGGCAGGTCCCGCCGGGACAGCTTCCAGTTCAGCCGACTGGAAATCAGCTTCTTCCATATCATATTTTTCCTTCAGGATCTTAAGAATATTGGCTTTGACCGGCTCCGTTTCCTCACCGTCCAAAGGGATGCTTCCAATGAGAATATTGAGATCTTCTCCTTCTACTACACGAGCACCTTTTTTATCCATCTGCTTTGCAGCCAGATGGATCAGCAGATCAGAAACACCAACAACAGGCTCGTCGTCTTTTTCTCCAATGCTGACATTGATGGAAGTTCCATCTTTTTTGACGACAATACCGTGAAGCGCCATCGGTCTTGCCACCCACTGATACTTCTTCACGCCACCGTAGTAATGTGTCTCCAGCAATGCCAGAGAATCGCTTTCGTACAGCGGATTCTGCTTTAGATCAAGACGTGGCGAATCGATGTGTCCGCCCAGGATATTCATGCCGTTTTCAAACGCCTCTGTTCCGATTTGGAACAGGGCCAGCATTTTCTTCATGTTGACCGCATAGACCTTGTCGCCGGTCTGCAGCTTCTCGCCTGACGTGATGACGTCGTTCAGATTCCGGTAACCGTTAGCCTCAGCCTTTGCAGTAAGTGCCTCTACGCACTCCCTCTCGGTCTTACATTCAGAAATGAATTTTCTATAGTCTTCACAAAAACGAAAGATTTCTTTTCTTTCATTTTCGTTATATTTCTCCCACGCATTTTTACGTTTCATATGCTTGCCTTTCGCTCCTTTTTCTGATTTTATAACGCACTTCTGCCTGTTTCGCTTACAGAACCGCGATGACCTCTACTTCGCAGAGGACGTCCTTTGGCAGAGTCTTTACAGCTACGCAGGAACGCGCCGGTTTTTCTGTAAAGAATGCGCCGTACACTTCGTTGAATGCTCCGAAGTCCCCCATGTCCTTAAGGAAGCATGTGGTCTTTATCACATTTTCCTGGGATGTTCCAGCTTCTGCCAGAACGGCTGCCAGGTTCTTCATCACCTGCTCTGCCTGAGCCTTGATGTCGTCTCCTACGATTTCTCCCGTCGCCGGATCCAGTGCGATCTGACCGGAGGTGTAAAGCATACCGCCGGCGGCGATTGCCTGAGAATACGGGCCTACAGCGGCCGGTGCATTATCTGTATGGATCTTTGTGATCTTGTTCATATTGTTTTCCTCTCTGTTTCTATGAAACATTAACGTATTTTGGTTTGTAAAAAAGCGACATGTTACGTCCTATGAAAAAGTAACGAGTTCCGGCTCCGGTTTCGAAGCCGCCTCGATCTTTTTCAGTTCCAGGATAGGTCCTTCTTCTCCTTCACCGTACATCTCACACGGACCGTAATCGAATCCGACTGTCACCTTGACCCAGTCCTCGTGTTTGAATCCCGGCTGTTCTTTGAAGAAGCAGACGAATCCCAGGAACTGGATGTCATCAGCACAGCAGGTCATAATATGACGCCCCGGCACAAAATATTTGTGGGTCTTGTCCGAGCTGGCACAGTATTTTGCCACGAAGGTTATGTCTTTTCCCATGTACCGGCCTGGGTGATCCATAGCATCCAGATACCACAGACCGTAGTCCAGATCTTCGATGACTACTTCCTGACCGCTGAAATCAAAAGGCATGATCTCGTCTTCATTGGCAAACATGGTGCCGTCTGTCTTTTCAAATGCAACCTGGACCTGCGGATTCAGCGCCTTGAGGTTTCTTCGAAGCTTCATGCGATCCGTCTCCTCCGTACAGCGGTTTACAATGATCAGGTTGGAGTCCTTTAATGGCTCCATGAATTTTTTCCGCATATTGGTCAGATATAAATCAACCGTTTCCCCATTCACAGTGGAATAGATTCCACCGATAAACCATTCTCCGGGGAACCCGCTTAAAAAGAATGCATCCATTTCCCACATGCCATTATATTCGATCATGATCTGGGCTGGTTTATACTGCTCTTCACAGTTTCTCCAGAACTGCCGTGTCATCTCTTCAGGATCTTCCAGGGTCAGCATCGTCATGTTATATTTTTTTAAAAATGCCTCGCTGAAATCCTCCTCGCCTTCCTCTGTCCGGATAAGGAGTGTCCTGCCCGGCTCCAGAAAGCCTTCTTCTGCCGCCACTTCATGGATCAAAGTGGTCTTGCCGCTTTCCAGCAGTCCTGTAAATAAATAAACAGGTATTTCCATAGCAACGTCCTTTCTGTCGTATCTATTTTATTTCGCAAATACTTTTTCCAGTTCGTCCTTCTTCAGTTCCGTACCGATGACACAGATCCGGCCGATATAATCCGGCTTGCAGTCGCGGATTTCCGTTTCTTCCGGCACCATGTCGAATTCCAGCCAGCCGCCTTCTTCTGTCTGGACGATGCCTTTTGCACGCAGCACCGTCCCGAAGTCCTGAGTCATACTCAAAAGCTTCAGCAGATCTTCCAGTTCTGCGCGGCTGAATTTATGAACTGTCTCGATGCCCCAGCTTGTGAACACTTCGTCCGCATGGTGATGGTGTTCGTGTTCATGGTCGTGATGATGTTCTTCATGGTCGTGATCGTGACAGCCGCACGTGCAGTCCGCTCCATGATCGTGGTGGTGCTCATGATCATGGTGTTCGTGCTCCTCGTGATCGTGGTCATGCTCGTGATCATGATGGTGATGTCCGTGATCATGATCATGATGCTGCTCGTGGTCATGATCATGATGATGCTCGTGGTCATGGTGCTCATGATGCATATGAGAAATCAGCTCCATCATCTCTTTCTTCAGATCGTGTCCCTGCTCCAGCGCAGCCTTGATCATATCACCGGAAAGTTTGTCCCACTCCGTTGTCACGATAGCCGCTTCCTCATTTTTTTCACGAAGCAGCTCGATGCATTCCTTTAACTTCGCCTCATCCATCATCTGCGTCCGGCTGAGTACGATGGTGTTGGCATACTCGATCTGATTGTCGAAAAACTCACCGAAATTCTTCATATACATCTTGGCTTTCTTGCCGTCTACCACGGTGATCAGGCTGTCCACCTCGATCTGTGCATCCTCCTGCATGTCGGACACTGCCTTTGCAACATCCGAAAGTTTGCCGACTCCCGACGGCTCGATGATGATACGATCCGGATGATACGTATCCACTACCTGCTTCAAAGCTCTTGCAAAATCTCCAACCAGCGTGCAGCAGATACATCCGGAATTCATCTCTGTCACTTCGATACCGGCATCCTGCATAAAACGGCTGTCCACGCCGATCTCCCCGAATTCATTCTCGATGAGAACCATTTTCTCACCGCTGTAAACCTTTGAAATCAGCTCTTTTATAAAGGTCGTTTTACCAGCTCCCAAAAAGCCTGATATAATATCTACTTTCGTCATCCAAACCACTCCTTTTATCTTAAAATCTTATTCTATACATTATTTTCTGCAAAGCGGGCTCCGCCCAGCTCCAGTAATTATTGTACCATAATAATACAATTTATGTTATCCCAACTTCATGAATTTTTTGTGAGGAAACACCCGTGTCTACGAAATTCTGGCACGATTTTCTACGCTCGGACTAAATTCCCTCTGCAAAAACAGAATTCTTTTCTGCACAAACCAACTCACACGCCAAATTTTCAGAAAGCATAAAATCCGAAAATCTATCATCACTATTTTTTCCTAATCGCAACGGATTTTTCAACCTCATTCTACCACCTCTTCAATTTTCCCCCTGGATATTATCCCATTTATTCCTGTCTCTTATACACATCTCCGAGC
>NZ_JACRWC010000081.1 GCF_014306095.1 Lentihominibacter faecis | reverse complement strand
GTGTATAAGAGACAGTAATTATTATCCAATTAGCGGTTCTATGAAAAAACTCGCAGAAAATGACATTCTGATAGTATATCATGATACGCTTCTGATTATAGAAGTTAAGGCTGGTGCATTTGTATATACATCTCCACTTACAGATTATCCAGCTCATGTAAAATCATATAGGACTCTGATTGAGAAGGCAGACCATCAGTGTGATAGAACAGCTGAATATATAAATTCAAACTCAACTGCAGAGTTCTATAATCAGGATAAGACTAAGAAGTTAGCGGTGAATAAAGCTGACTATAATTACATTTATCAGATTTCAGTAACAGTTGATAACATCAATGAGGTTGCTGCAAGAGCGGAGAAAATGGGTTTCTTCAAGTTGAAAAGTGATGCCATAAGCATATCTGTTGATGATCTGATTGTATATAGCGAATATTTTGAATCACCGCTGATTTTTATGCACTATCTGATGCAGCGAAAAGCAGCAACAACGGTACCCACACTTGCACTATACGATGAACTGGATCATCTGGGAATGTACATTAAAGATAACTGCTATACTTATAAAATGGAAGATTTAGATCCAGATAGCAAATATTTTTACGCTGGTTATCGAGAGGATTTGGACAAATATTTCGGAGCTTTATACGCAAAGGGCCCGTCAGTAAAAAAACCAGTACAAGATATGCAACCTTTGTTTATGAAAATGATCAGCGTGATAGAAAAAGGAAGTGAAGAAAACAAGGTATGGCTATCTTCATATCTGCTGAATTTATCATACGACGGAAGAAAAAACTTTGAGGAGAATATCAATGCAGTATATAATCGCCAGAGTATTGAGAAGAGGGAATTCCCAGTAATATTTGGCGGAGATGGAAAATCAGTTAAAATGACTTGCTTTGTAAAACAGGAGGGCATTGCCTCCATAGGCATGAATGAAAAGCAGGATTATATATTTGCTACCATGATATGGAATAATGAAGAAAGAAGAGCCTGTATAGAACTTGCATATGATAAGAACGGACAGTTATTAAATGTATCAGGAAGAGAGTTTTCAATTGATGAAATAGATGAAGGCGATTTTGACAGGCTGAAACTATTAGGTGCAGAGAATGCAGCCCGGAGAGTTGAACTACATAAGAAAAGAAACAGAAAAATCGGGAGAAATGAAAAATGTCCTTGTGGGAGCGGGAAGAAGTATAAGCATTGCTGCGGGAGGTAGAGTTATTTCCTAAGTGTTTAGTCTGGTTGTATTACATCACTTTAGTATCATAATCTGTAATTGGCAATGATAGTGATTCTAAAATGATTCTATAAATCGTTGAAAATGAGTTCACAGGGGATAAAAATACTGATAGCAGAGATTAAAAGCGTTGAAATTCCAGTGTATTCATCATGCTATACAAAATACCTCGAAGAGTTTGAATAGACGTTTTTAAGAAAACAAATCCCGAACCTGTTGAAATTTCAATGGTTCGGGATTTTATAATCTGTAAAAAAGATCATGCCGTAAAATCTGGATCTATGATCATGTCTTCGGCTTAAACCGATCGTGTAACATTTCGGCCGGAGCTGAGATGTTACAAAAATGACATCGTTTTACCGCCGAAATCATATCGTTATAAAAATTTAAGAATAATTTTTCTTCTTTCGTCTATAAACCATAACCGTGTATGAAAGGACTGCACCGCTTAAAAGAAACAGGAAAAGCCAGATTGAAAGTTGATCACTGTCGCCGGTAGCAGGAGTCGACTCGGTTATAGTATGTCCGCAAAATACACAGCTTTTTGTTTTAATTCCTGTTTCCTGGGAGGTAGGGGCCTTTGTGACCGTCCATTCTCCATAGGTGTGTTCAAGCACAGGCAGGGCAACATTCGATGCTTCCTGCCTTCCTGCCTGATCTAAAAAGTTTTTCATACATACGGAACAATGCCAGTATGCGATGTTGCCAGCTTCCGTACAGGTTGCCGCCTTCTCTTCCTGGTGACTCAAACGATGCGTGCCCAATGCACCATATGTATTGCTGCACACGGTACAGGTGGCTTTTTTGGAACAGGTAGCTGTACCGCCGAAACAGTCTGTTTCATCGAGATGGGTATCACAGCCGTAAATACATTTATGATAATGTTTATCGTTTTCCTGTGTCCATTCATTTGCTGCCTGGTGATTGCCGGGATCCAAATCTCCATATTGAATGCCGCAGATCTCACAGACAGCTTTTTGGGAACAGGTGGCCGTACCACCGGTATGCTGACAGCGATAGCCACATTCAAGGCACACACCATTTTTCCATTCGTGTGCGTCCTCCGCTATAACGGTCGAGTTACAGCAATTATATACAGAACGGTGTGTGGCAGATGTCTGGATCCATGTGACAATACCTGTGTGGTTAGTTGGATCGAGAGCTCCGTAAGCTTCCCCGCATTTTGTACAGACCGCCTGATTTATACAGGTGGCCGTACCACCGGAGCATGCTTCTGATTCAGACGCTGAGCAGGCAGAACAGGTACGGGTGTGCTGATCTGCACCGTCACGCTGCCAGGATCCCCAGGTATGCCCGAGAGGGTCTCCATCGGTAAATACTTCCGTTCCCTTTGCACCGCATATGCAGGAATAGTAATATTTCTTCACTTCTGTACAGGTGGCATCACTGGCCTTATAGATATCATCTTTCACCTGCTGATCGTAGACATGTGCCGCATATTCATCCTTTTGGCTGTTGTCTGGAAGCGGGCAGTTTGGTGCGAGACATTCACGCCAGTGGAAAGAATCATTGTATGCCCATGCATCCGGATCCCACGTATGGTAATGCAGATCACCCCGATAATCACTCACGATTCCCACACCATCTGAGACGACCACACGCATCGTCACCGGTTCACTGCAAAAGTCCGTAGAGCGCGAATCGTTTATTTGTTCAGAAAAGATTGATAATGTGTATTCATTATCTCTGACGCCGGCAAGAGGAATATACAAGAATCCGCTTGATGCATTGGAACTGTCGGCTAATTTGCCATAATACCTAATGTCGCCATAGCGATTTGTCAAGATACAGGAGATATACTGATTTGCCCCTCCGGTTGCATTGGCATAACCGAAAGTGAGCGTTTTCGCCGTCTGTCGTCTCTGTCCCAGGGTCGCATAGACATTTAGATTTTGGTCGGTGTGTTTCATGGTGAATTTTACCGTGTCGGTTGGCTCCTCTGTTGCGACAAGACCATTTCCCACAGATACAGAAGGTTTCCCGCTTGCATCATCTGCATTGGAGATAAAGAGGAGAGAAGACAGATCTACATTAAGGGCAGGTCTGGCACCGATATCCTGGTCTACTTCAACATTATAGAACATGACGGCCGATGACGGCACCCTATAACGGCCGGGACATTGTCGGACTCTTTCACCGTCCCTGCCATAACCGGGAGTACGCAGCCAGAAATGATCAAACTGACCCCCGTAGAGGCATACAGCATTCACATCTATGGTATTATATTCCTCGAGGGACAGCGGCCATAGTTTTTGATTGCTGACCACTGGACCGGTGATGCTGTCGCTTCCGGTCAGGGTCCTTGGCCGGATATAGGATGCATCTTTTGCCGGCAGGCTATTTGCGATCTGGACCAATTTTTGCTGTAGGGTACTTCCGCCATATTCATTGGGAGTTCCCCACGCCGACATCCCGGAAGGATTGTTTGCATAATACATCGTTCCGCGGCCGATGGTAGAAAATGGACTTGAATTTCCAAAAGAGTCTGCACTTCCTTTACGGAATGGAATGTTTTGGTATTCACTGTCGTAATCTGCGGCGAGAAGCGTGGCGTGACCCGGCTGTGGATATATACCACTGGTTCCGTCGCCGATCACCCACCATGTATGTCCTGCAAAGACTACCTTACTCTGATTGATTTCTAGAGCGGGCTCCCATACTCCTGCTGCAAAACTTGTGGTTGGTATAAGAGAAACTAATGTTGCAATACAAAGCAGTAGACTGAGCATTCGCTTCTTCTTTTTCAAAGGATCCACCTCCATTATTTTAGAGAGAAATTCTAGAATTGTGTTATATTATACAGAAAGTACATGGAAAACGCAATGCGAAAAAAACAGGGACAGTGTCAATGGAAAAACTATATTAAACCAGGTTGAAAATTCATGGTAGCAATGCTAGTATAGAAAGAAGATCAAAAAAGATATGGAGGTGAATTTTATGGACAGTAGTGATAGGTCAGGGCGAAGTATGAATAGCAGTGCTTTTTATATCAGTTTAAGACACAGTCGTCGGATAAAATTCACCACTGGGTCTGTTTCCGTTGATCAAAAAGCACTGTAAGGTGCTTTTTTAATGCCCTTTTCTATTGCTTGAAACAGTATTATCCGTGTTTTGAGAAAGGAAAGGAGTCAACTATGAACAAGAAATATTTGGAGATACAGAAACTGATTCGGGAAAATCGCTCAGATTCAAGGATCGCAGAGGTTTTGTCCAACTACCATGAGAATGATATCGCGGAACTTCTGGAAAATCTGAGCCGGGCGGAGAGAAAAAGAATTTACCATGTGCTGGGCATTGCCAAAACAGCAAACGTGTTTCCGTATTTTGATGATCCACAGAAATATATCGAAGAAATATCTGTTGAAGATGCCGCTGCGATCATTTCGCTGATGGATTCAGATGATGCTGTGGATATTTTGGAGCAGCTGGATCCGGAACGAAAAAACAGGATCGTGGACAAACTGCATGGAAGGATCGCACAGGACGTCAAAAAGTTGATGTCCTACGATGAACGGGAAATCGGCAGCTATATGACGACCAATTACGTGTGTATTCAGGAAGGTCTTTCTATTCGGCAGGCCATGAGAGAACTGGTGCGTCAGGCTGGAGTTCATGACAATATCATGACAATGTACGTAGTGGATGCTGGTGGTTGTTTTGCGGGAGCTATTGATCTGAAGAAACTGATCGTTGCGCGGGAAAACGATGATATCAATGATATAATTTTGCGTTCCTATCCGCACGTTGAGGCACATGAAAAAATTGAGGATTGTGCAAGCAGGATCGTAGATTATGCGGAAGATTCTATTCCGGTCCTTGACGCTGGCGGCAAGATGCTGGGCGTGATCACCTCTGAAGATCTCGTAGAGATCGTAGATAATGAATTAGGAGAAGATTATGCAAAGCTGGCAGGGCTGACTGCCGAAGAAGATTTAAGAGAAACTACCGGACGCAGCATGAAGAAGAGGCTGCCATGGCTTGTCGTTCTTCTGGGGCTTGGTATGCTGGTTTCCTCGGTAGTTGGAGTCTTCGAAGGTGTCGTTGCCGCGCTTCCCATCGTGATCTGTTTCCAGTCTCTGGTTCTGGATATGGCGGGAAACGTGGGTACCCAGTCCCTTGCTGTAACTATCCGAGTGCTTATGGATGAAAATGTAACAGGAAGAGAGAAATTGATGCTTCTTGGAAAAGAAATGAAAATCGGATTGCTGAACGGCGAGCTGCTGGGGATCCTGGCGCTGGTGCTTCTGGGAATCTACGTACACGCTTTTAAGGGATATGCCTGGGCGGGAGCCTTTGCAGTATCCGGATGTGTAGGGATTTCTCTTGTACTGGCCATGATGGTGTCCAGCATGGTGGGAACCGTTATACCGATGTTCTTTCATAAGATAAAGGTGGACCCGGCGGTAGCTTCCGGACCGCTGATCACGACTGTAAATGATCTGGTCGCAGTCGTTACTTACTACGGACTGGCATTTTTATTTCTGGTCAGCTGAGAAAACAGAATGTCCGGAGCAGGAAACAGAAGGGTGAGGTTTGTTGTATGGAAATCATTGTAACAACATTAGAAATCATAGGAGCGATCGCATTTGCTGTATCGGGAGCGCTTGTGGGGATCCGAAAAAACATGGATGTGTTCGGCGTGTGTGTTCTGGGGCTTTCTACTGCAGTGGGAGGAGGCGTCATTCGGGATTTGATCCTGGGAGAAACACCGCCGGCTATGTTCACCAATCCGATCTATGCGATCGCAGGTCTTGCGACATGTCTTTTTGTTCTGATCCCGGAGATCCGCACGATGGTGGAACGTTCAGAATTCGTATTGCTTCTGGCAGACGCTGTCGGTCTCGGGATCTTCACGGCATCCGGAACTATGCATGCTCTGGAAACAGCAGACGCGAATGCATTCCTGGCTGTTTTTGTAGGTGTCGTTACCGGCGTAGGCGGAGGGCTTCTCCGGGATGTGATGGCAAGTGTTCCCCCGTATATTTTCACAAAACACGTTTATGCAGTAGCGTCCATAGCAGGTGGTATACTGCTGTGCGTCATCTATCCATACGTCGATAAATACATAGGTCTTTTTATCACGTCTGCATTTGTAGTGGTATTAAGGCTGCTGGCATCTCGGTTTCGCTGGGAAATCCCAAAGGCGGAGGATGTTTCTCTTCATCATACGAAAAACCATTCGGGAAAAGAATGATGTTATAATTCTGCAAAAAGTTGGGAGCGTTAAAGCTCCCAACTACAAAACACGAACATTATACCGAGAAATTCCGTATTGATGTTCGCCTATATCAGTCCTATAATAATACACGTACTCTATATTTTGACAGACATCAGAGCATACAGTGTTGTATCGTGTCATAAGCCAAAATTAGAGCAAAATTCGTAATTTGGGACGTGAAGCCCGCTCTTATACTGTGCCTATGACACAATCAGAACAGCGTAAAAGATGTTTGATTGTGTTTTTTATTGGGACGATTTCGACAAATCGCCCTGGCAGTGAGGAAAAAATGGAAAGAACAGTAGAACAGTTAAAAGAACGAATCCGTGTAGGCGGGGCTAAAATTCCTGCGGAAAAAGTTATCAAAAACGGACAGCTGGTCAACGTTATGACAAGTGAGATCTATCCGGCAGAGATCGCGATTTATAAAGATATGATCGCAGCAGTCGGTGATGAAGCGGAAGTGGCTGATTACATCGGACCGGATACCCAGATCATCGATGCAAAAGGAAGATTCCTGGTGCCGGGTATGATCGATGGACACATCCACAGTGAGTGCAGCAAGCTGAGCATTACCAGCTATGCCAAGGCTGTCGTGCCTCACGGGACCACCAGTATGATCTCCGGTCTTGATGAATACATTTCCGTATCGGATCTGGATGGCCTGCAGGAGATCTTTGCAGAAGTAAAGAAAAGTCCGTTGAAAGTATTCTGGGGCGCACCGTATAAAACACCGTACACTGTGCCGCAGTCTACAGTTTCCTTCAACTTTACCAAGGAAGTGCACCAGACGGTGCAGAAATGGCCGGAATGCTTCGGTGTATGGGAAACCGTAACGGAATTCGTGCAGGAAGAGGACGAAGATACGCTGGGCGCTATCGCAGAAGCCGGCAAGAACAACCTGCCGGTATTCGGATGTGCACCTATGGCATCGGGTAAAAAGCTCAATGCATACCTTTGCAGCGGCGTTCGTCTGGATCATGAAAGCTATGATCATGTGGAAGTAGTTGAAAAGATGAGAAAGGGCATGCACATGCTGATCCGTGAGTCCTGCGTGACACATTTCCTGGCGGAAAACATGCGCGCTGTTACAGAAGTGAATCCGTATCTGGCAAGAAGGGTCAGCTTCTGTACGGATGATGTAACAGCAACGGATATTCTGGAAAAAGGTCATATGGACAACCTCGTCCGCCTGGCAATCAAAGCCGGTGTAGAACCGATGACAGCTATTCAGATGGCGACGATCAACAGTGCAGAGGCATACCGCATCGACCACCTGATCGGATCTATCTGTCCGGGCAGGATCGCAGATATTTTGTTTGTAGAAGATCTGCAGGATTTCAAGGTAGACGAAGTAATGACTAACGGCAATATGGTTGCCAGAAACCATAAATTGACTTACGAGCTGAAGGCTCCGGAGAGAAGTCCGATTTTCAAGGGGGAACTCAAGTGTGCAAAGACCACGGCAGATGATTTCTCGTACCATGTGCCGATCGAAAACGGGGAAGCAAAAGTTCTCAGTCTGGATGTCAAGGGACCGTTTGTAAGAAAAAGACGAGATGTGATCCTCAAGGTAAAGGATGGCATCGTGCAGCCGGATACAGAGCAGGATGCTATCATGGTTTCTGTAGTGGAGCGTTTCGGTAAAAACGGTAATAAATCACTGGCTTTCTGCTCTGGATGGAAACTGAAAAAAGGTGCTATGGCGTCCACCAATGCACCGGATGACAACAACCTGGTGGTTATGGGAGCCAATGCCGAGGACATGTCCTTTGCAGTAAATTACCTGATCGAACAGGGCGGAGGTCAGGTCGTTGTAGAAGACGGCAAGGTTATCGAATTCCTGCCTCTGCCGGTTGGCGGCATCGTAAGCGATGATGAGCCGGAAGTCGTTGCAGCAAAGGAAGCGAAAATCGATGAAGCGGCTCGTTCCCTGGGTTCCGACCTGCCGAATCCGATGATGTACATGTTCTTCCTGCCGATCACAGCTATTCCAGATTATGCGCTGACTGATGCAGGCCCGGTGGATTACTGTGCACTGACGACATACGATCCGATTCTGGAACTGGTGGAAAAGTAGAGGCGAACCATGAAAAAAGAAGAATTGAAAAAACTGATCCTGACTGCCGGCGGAGCACGCAAGGCGGACACGGTCATTAGGAATTGTAAAGTAGTTAACGTGTTTAGCGGAAAGATCGTCGAAGGGGATATCGCCCTTTGCGGCGATCAGATCGCAGGAATCGGAGAGTATGAGGGTGAAGTAGAAATCGATGCAGAAGGCAGATATGCGGCACCTGGCTTTATCGACAGCCATATTCATATCGAATCCTCTTATCTGAGTCCGGAAGAACTGGGGAGATTATTGGTTCCGCACGGCGGCACGACTATCATCGCAGATCCGCACGAGATCGTGAATGTTCTGGGGATCCCGGGACTGGATTATATGATGAATGCTGCGAAAAATACGAAACTGGATATCAAATATATGCTCCCGTCATGCGTGCCGGCGACTCCGTTTGAGAATGCCGGTGCTGTTATCGACGCTATGGATATGGAAGATCCGATCTTGCGGGACAACATCCTTGGACTGGGAGAATTCATGAATTTCCCTGGCGTTGTCAATGGTGACGATGCTACTCTGGACAAGCTGATGGTCGCAAAGGATGCAGGAAAGCTGATCGATGGCCATTCACCGGGATTAACGGGGAAAGCTTTGAACGCATATTGTGCTGCACGTATCCGCGCGGATCACGAGTGTGATACACTGCAGGATTTCGAAGAACGTTTGGACAACGGCATGTACGTGATGCTCCGTCAGGGCTCCGCCTGTAAAAATCTGAAATCTTTGCTTCCGGCAGTGACTCCGGAGAACAGCCGCAGAGTAATATTCTGCTCGGATGACAGGCAGCCGAAGACCATTTTAGAGGAAGGGCATCTTGACAATCATCTGAGACTGTGCGTGGAAGAAGGACTGGATCCGATCACAGCGATCCGGATGGCGACCCTCAATGCAGCAGAGTGTTTCGGACTGGACGACCGTGGTGCTATTGCGCCGGGTTACCGTGCCGACATTGTATTGCTGGATGATTTAAAGGATTTTTCGGCAGACAAAGTATGGGTTGCCGGGCAGCTGACGGCAGATCAGGGCAAGTATCTGCCTGAAGTGATCAAAGAAGATATCGCTCCCGTCATGGGCAGCGTACATTTAAAGGACTTTTCGGCAGAAAAATTCAAGATGAATCTTTCCGGAAACAGAGTTCACACGATCGAGATCCAGCCGGGAGGAGTGGTTACGAAAAAGTCTGTGGATGAAATCCAGGTGAAGGACGGCGAATTCATCTTTGATCCGGAGCAGGATATCGTTAAGGTCGCTGTGGTGGAACGGCACAAGATGACTGGAAACGTAGCTTGCGGATTCCTGAAAGGATACGGGATCAAGGAAGGTGCAGTAGCTCTTTCCGTGGCACACGACTCACACAATATCATTGTAGTGGGCGTTAGTGATGAAGAAATGGCGTTCGCAGTGGAAGCTCTCCAAAAACAGAGTGGAGGCGTAGTGCTGGTGAAGGATGGCGAAGTGATCGAAAGTATGCCGATGCCGATCGCAGGACTGATGAGTGATCAGTCAGCGGAATGGGTAGACGGGAAGCTGACTGCTTTGCATGAAAAAGCCTATGATATTCTGGGCGTAAACGGAGATGTGGAGCCGGTCATGACGCTTTGCTTTATGTCGCTGGCAGTTATTCCAGAGCTGAAACTGACTGACGAAGGACTTTTTGATGTAACCAAGTTTGCATTTATTAACGTAGAATGTTAGGAGAAAACAATTAATGAATAGTCATGTGGGAATAGTTCCATTTTTTAAGCGAGGCGATATCGGAGGCCTCACATACCTTGTTACCAATAATATCGTTAACTATCTGATCGTGATCGCTACGCTGAGCGGTGTTCTGAAATGGCCGGATAAAGTGGTGTTCGGCTATGTCATTCCGGGCATGTCCATCGGATTGTTTCTGGGCTGCTGCTACTATGCATGGATGGGTTACCGGATCTCTAAACGAGATCAAAGACCTGATGTAACTGCGCTGCCTTCCGGAGTTTCGACAACGGCGATGTTCGTTATGCTGTACGGTGTGATCATGCCCCTTAGCTATGCGGTAGAAGACCCTATGGTGGCATGGTCTGCTGCGATGGCGGCCTGTTTCCTGGGTGGAGTGATTGAATTTGTCGGCGGTATTGTAGGCCCATGGATGAAGAAGCGGATACCGAGAGCTGCGCTGCTTGGTACGGTTGCGGGAATCGGATTCATCTGGATGGCAACAGAAGGTGTATTTGATATTTTTCAGGATCCGATCCTGGGACTTCCGGTTATGATCGTTGCTATGCTTGGTGTATTCGGTGTGTATGCTTTCCCGAAAAAGATCCCGCCTCTTGTAGTGGCGATCGTTGGAGGCATCGTGTATGCGTTTTGTCTGGGACGGACCCAAGTGGATTTCAGTGATATCGGATTTTATATTCCCAATCCAGTCAACAGCATCCAGTACATGATCGATGGATTCGCGGTGATCGTACCATATCTGGCAGTGATCATTCCGGTTGAGATCTATAACTTTATTGAAACCATGGATAACGTAGAGGGTGCTAATGCGGCAGGTGATGAATACAGTGTCCGGCAGGCTCAGTTTGCAGACGGCGTATTTACTATGATATCTGCCTGCTTTGGTGGTGTCGTTCCCAACACTGTATGGCTCGGACACGTATCTTTAAAAAGAACGGGAGCAGGTGTCGGCTATTCGGTCATCGCAGGGATCATCCTGCTTCTGGCAGGTGTGCTGGGGCTTTTCACTGTGCTGTCGGACATCATCCCGAAAGCAGTTGTAGCCATCACATTCCTGTGGTGTGCAGTTGATATGCTTTCCCAGGCATTCCGCGTCGTGGACAAGAAGTATTATGCAGCGATCGGCGTGGCCATGGTGCCGTCGGTTGCCGACTTCCTCTATACGCAGGTCACAGGTGCAGCTGGTCTTGCTGATCTGTGGACTGAAAAAGTGGCTTCCGGGATCAACGACTTTGCACCGGATGTATGCCAGGCGCTTACAGACGCTGGCTGCATGTGGAACGGTGTTGCCGCTGTAAAGGCTGGTGCTATCGTTATCGGGATTCTGCTTGGTACTATGGTGGCATTTATCATCGACCGTCGTCTGGATAAGGTCGCTATTGTAGCATTTGTCGGTGCAGTGCTGTCTTTTATCGGAATCATCCACAGTGCAGCCATCACCATAAACTTTACAAACCAGTGGGGCATCGGCTACCTGATCACAGGCGTCGTTTGCCTGATACTCCACTTCGGAAGAAACAGCTGGTGCAAACCGGACGAAGATATGCTGGAGTATGTGGACGACCAGTCGGAGAAAGAATAGGGCTGTGGCCAGAGTTGAAAATATGAATATTGCATAAAACAGAGGACACATTTTTGCTGATTCTACCGGCAGGAGGTGTCCTCTTTATTTTCCCCTGCACACACCCGGAATCTGTGATACAATAGAGCCAGCCAAGGAGGTTGCATCATGGATGAACGAATCAGGAAACAGCTTGCTTTTGCACTGGAAATCGATAAAGAAAAAAATATTCTCAGACAGACTCACCTGTCTGGTCATGGCAGACGGGAAAACGATGCGGAACATGCATGGCATATGGCCATCATGGCGTATCTTTTACGGGAGTATGCTAATGAAGAAGTTAACATCACAAAAGTCATGCTGATGTGTCTGATCCATGATATCGTGGAGATCGAGGCAGGGGATACTTATGCTTACGACGAGGAAGGCCTGAAATCACAGAAGGAGCGAGAAGAAAGAGCAAAAGAAAAATTGTATTCACTTCTGCCTGATGATCAGAAGAGGGAACTGGTTAGCTTGTTCGATGAGTTTGAATCCTACGAAAGCCCGGAAGCACGTTTTGCTCATGCCATGGATAACGTGCAGCCGCTGATCCTCAATGACAGCAATGAAGGAGGCGACTGGAAAGATCACCAGGTTTCGGCAGAGCTGGTCTATGGCAGACATAAAAAGACGAAGCTGGGTTCGGAGAAACTGTATGAGGTCAGCGATGAGATTTTGCAGAAAAATATTAAAAAAGGGAATTTAAAAGAGTAAATATCTGAGGTAAGGTAAAAATCATGACATTAAAAGAACTGAACATTGGAGAGAGTGCAGTGATCCGGACTGTTGGCGGTGACGGAGCACTGCGCCAGCATTTTTTGGATATGGGCGTGATACCGGGAGCAGAAGTGACCGTGGTAAAGCTGGCTCCTATGGGAGATCCGATGGAACTGCAGATCCATGGATATGAACTGACCCTGCGTCTTGCTGATGCAGATCAGATCGAAGTTGAGCCGATCAAAAGCCGGTCCAGAAAACATGAAGGACCAAAAAGTATCAGCGATACGGAGCACCCGGGACTGGGAGAAAGCGGTAAATATCACGTAAAAGCAACGGAGGACCCTCTGCCGGATGGCATGACGCTGACTTATGCACTGGTGGGAAACCAGAACTGCGGGAAAACGACCCTGTTCAATCAACTGACCGGTGCGAACCAGCATGTAGGAAACTTCCCGGGAGTAACGGTAGATCGCAAGGATGGCCCGATTAAGGGATATCCCAATACATCGGTCACGGATTTGCCGGGCATCTATTCCATGTCACCGTACACCAGCGAGGAGATCGTATCCCGTAATTTCGTGCTGCAGGACAAGCCAAAGGCGATCATAAATATCGTTGACGCCACCAATATCGAACGGAATCTGTATCTGACCATGCAGCTTTTGGAAATGGATGTTCCCATGGTACTGGCGCTTAATATGATGGATGAAGTAACAGGGAACGGCGGGACTATCGATGTGAACCGGATGGAAGAAATACTGGGAATCCCTGTCATTCCGATTTCGGCTGCAAAAAATCAGGGCGTAGATGAACTGATCCGCCATGCGATCCACATCGCCAAGTATCAGGAACGCCCTGGCAGACAGGATTTTTGCGATGAAAATGATTTTGGAGGGGCGGTGCATCGTTGTATTCATTCTGTGTGCCACCTCATTGAAGATCATGCAGAAGCCGCAGAGGTACCGATACGGTTTGCCGCATCAAAACTGATCGAAGGAGATCAGCTCATGATGAGGCTGATGAACCTTGATCAAAACGAAATAGAGATGCTGGAGCATATTATTTTGCAGATGGAAAAGGAGCGAGGGCTCGACCGAAGTGCAGCCATCGCTGATATGCGATTTTCCTTTATTGAAAAAGTCTGCGAAAGTACAGTCGTAAAACCGAAAGAAAGTAAAGAGCATATCCGCAGTCGAAAGCTCGACCGTATACTGACGGGAAAATACACGGCGATCCCATGTTTTCTGGGGATCATGCTGCTTGTGTTCTATCTGACGTTCAATGTGATCGGTGCCTGGCTGCAGAGGCTTTTGGATCTGGGGATCAGCTCGCTGACGGATGTGGTGGATCACGCACTGACTGCGGGGCATATGAATCCTGTACTCCACGGGCTGATCATAGACGGGATTTTCACGGGAGTAGGATCCGTCCTGTCGTTTTTGCCGATCATCGTAACACTGTTTTTCTTCCTCTCTATGATGGAAGACAGCGGATATATCGCCCGCGTTGCGTTTTTCATGGATAAATTGCTTCGAAAAATCGGACTTTCCGGGCGAAGCATCGTGCCGCTTTTGATCGGATTCGGCTGTACGGTGCCGGCAGTCATGGCTACTCGGACGCTGCCAAGTGAACGTGACCGTAAGATGACGATTTTACTGACACCGTTTATGAGCTGCACGGCGAAGCTGCCGATCTACGCATTCTTCGTCAGTGCATTCTTCCCGGGAAAGGGTGGTCTCATCATGGTGGGACTTTACATAACAGGTATCGTGATCGGGATTTTAGTTGCACTTCTTTTCAAGGGCACTCTCTTTAAGGGAGAAGCGGTACCGTTTGTAATGGAACTGCCGAATTATCGCCTGCCGGGTGCTAAAAACGTCGCACAGCTTCTCTGGGAGAAAGCAAAAGATTTTCTGCAAAGAGCCTTTTCGGTGATCTTGATCGCTACGGTAGTGATCTGGTTCCTGCAAAGCTTTGACCTCCGGTTCAACATGGTCGAGGATTCTTCGAAGAGCATTTTAGCTATGGTTGCCGGATGGATCGCGCCGCTTTTCGCACCGATCGGACTGGGAGACTGGCGGATCGTAACTTCACTGATCAGTGGATTTATGGCTAAGGAAAGCGTGGTTTCTACATTGCAGGTATTGTTCCATGGCGGTGTGCAAAGCGTGCTGACTTCCCTGTCGGCCGCTTCCCTTCTGGTATTTAGTTTGCTGTATACGCCATGTGTTGCAGCTATTGCATCGGTGCGCCGTGAAATGGGACGTCACTGGGCCATCGGTGTTGTGCTGTGGCAGTGTGCCATCGCATGGGTGGCTGCCGCGATCGTGAGAGTCATAGGACTGTTGATTTTTTAGCGGAGGTGGAATTTCATGAGTAATCAGTCGGCAAGTGTTCTGGTGGGGAGTATCCAGAAATTCTCCGTGGAAGATGGCCCGGGGATACGGACGACGGTGTTTTTAAAGGGATGTCCGTTATCATGTAAATGGTGCCATAATCCGGAGATGATCGATGCAGGACAGCAGCTTATCAGTTCACCAAACAACTGCATCGGATGTGGTCACTGTATCCAGATCTGCCCGCAGAATGCAATTTCACTTGATCCTGAAAAAGGAATCCATATAGATCGAAATACATGCAATGTTTGTCTTAAATGTGCAAAGGAATGCTATGCTCAGGCGTTGCGTCCGGTGGCAAAGGAAATGACCATAGACGAGATCCTGGCGACTGCTGAACAGGACAAACGGTTTTACGACCACACCGGCGGCGGCATCACCGTAAGCGGTGGGGAGATGCTGACTCATGCAGACTTTGTCGGATCGCTCATCGATGAAGCTGCAAAGCGTGGGATCCACGTTTGCCTGGACACCAGCGGATTTGGCGATGGGAAAGCTTTGCAGAAACTGGCGAGAAAAGAAAACGTAACGGACATTCTGTATGACATGAAAGCCATCGACGATGAGGTGCACCAGGCATATACTGGAGTCAGCAACAAGAGGATCCTGGAAAATCTGCGTATGCTGGCGGAAGATCCGGAAACTTCCGAGAAGCTTTGGCTGCGGATGCCTCTGGTGCAAGGGGTAAATGACACCGAGGAAATCATTCGGAGTACCGGAGAATTCTATCAGGAAATTGGTGTGAAGAAAGTAAATCTTTTGCCTTATCACAATCTGGGCATCAGCAAGGAGCGAAACGTGGGCGGTGTGCAGGAAGAATTTCAGCCGCCGTCAGAGGAATGGCTGACCAAGATCGAAAACTATTTTAAGAAGGAACTGTATCTGGATGTGAGCATTTTAGGCAGGGTATAGCAGCAATCAAGGCGTGTTCGTTACTTCAAAGATACCATTAAATTACAATTAAAGAAAAATATGTTGACTTTTAAATCCCGTTTCGTAGAATGAAAGTAGAGCGAAGGAAATGCAGGCTGCGCAGGATGATGCATTCGCAGGAAAGGAGATACGAAATGGGTAATACTTTGCGCTATGAGGGGTTTCGAAATGTGCTTTTGTCGCAGATGCGAAAAAGACTCTCGGGAAAGCTGGGAATCAAACAGATCTCCAGAAGAGAAACGGTAAAGAATAACGATACGGTGATGGAAATGCTGCTGGTAGAGCTGGAGGACGGCCGGGTAGCGCCGACCCTGTATCTGGAAGATCTGTATAAGGCGTATCGGGAGGGTGCCACACTTGACGAGATCATCCAGGGCCTCTGTGAGATGTTTACTAAGTATTCTGCTGTTAAAATGCCTCTGGAAAACAAACTGAACGCACTTATAGATGATTTTGAGAAAGTGAAGCCGCTGCTGGAATTCAGACTCGTCAATGGTGCACGAAACAAGCGGAGAATGGAAGGAAAACCATTTAGCAGGCTGGGAGAATTTTTGCTGGCTTATCAGATCCATCTGAGAGATGGACATGGCGGGATCTATGCGGCACAGGTAACTGATCAGATGCTGCGGGAATGGGGGATAGACGAGGCGGAGCTGCATGATATCGCGGTCGCTAATATGGATCTTCCGCAGAATTATCTTCTGCAGTCCATGGAGGAGGCGATCGGGATCGAGGTCGATCCGTCTGTGAAACCGGAAGACAGGCCGGAGATGTTTATCCTGACCAGCAAGATGAAGATCAACGGGGCAACGGTGATCTTTTCAGAGGAAGTAAGACAGAAAGTGGGAAAACAGCTCGGCGGTGACTATTATCTGCTGCCTTCCTCCATTCATGAATGGGTAGTGATCCCTAAGAGGTGTGCAAGGAGCACACAGGAAATGGAGGATATGGTGCAGGAGGTCAATGAAGATGCAGTGGAAGAGGAAGAGTTCCTCTCTGACCATGTATATGAATATGATGTTGCAAGAGCGCAGATGCGGCAGGCAGTGACAAGGGCGGTCCTCATGTGAGGACCGCCCCCATTAATCAACCTGTACGAAAGCAGGGTCAAAAATGCCTGTAATAGCACCCATGGCCACCATAAAAGCTGCCATGATCAGCAGACACCAGAATGCGCGCCCTATGAGCGAAACCGCGAAATTGTTGCTTCTGGCCAGTAGCAGATGATCGCAGATCCCGCCGTAGTTGGCGAAAACAGCGACCCAGCTGATCAGTATGAGAAATGTAGTAATGCGATAGATCAGAACCGTAAGTGGCATCGTAGCACCTTCCATCTCGATCGTTGCACTGAGCCACAGGAGGGAAGCATATCCCAGCACGGCCAGTATCATCTTCCAGATTTTCATTGAGCGAAAACCAGGAGGAGCGAAGGGATGATACCTGTCCGGAATATCAGCCAGGGGAGTATTTTTTACTCCCGGGTGGAGCGCCTCATTGATGCCGCCCGGCTTCAGTTTGCGCAGAGCCTTTTCCAGTTTCGGGATAGAATCGTAACGCTTATCGGGATCTATATGGGTACAGATTTCGATGATGCGGGCGATGGGACCGCAGGCAGAGAGCTGCTGCGGATGGCAGCTGGTAAGCATGAAATTCAGCAGGATACCAAGTCCGTAAATATCCGTTCTCGCATCCGATTGACGAAAACCATATTGCTCCGGTGCCGCGTGGTCGACGGTGCCAAGAAGAACCGTATCGCGCTGTTTCTGTTTACTGTAGGTTTTGGCTGCGTCAAAATCGATCAGGATCGCACGCATATCTGCGGTCAGGATCACGTTTGAAGGCTTTATATCTCGATGGATCAGCGGCGGCTGAAAGCTGTGGAGTGCCTGGAGCGTATGGCACAGCTGCAGCATTACATATATGGCATCCTTTTCGTTCAGAACACCTTCCTTTTGTAGATATGCATCCAGTGAAAGTCCGCTGATATATTCTTCAATGATGATCAATTCTTGCTCTGTTTCCACCAGCAGATGGATCCGGGGGATTCCGGAAACCTGCTGGGTCTGCAGAAGTCTGTAGATTTCCCTGTTTTCTAGTGAAAGCTTTTTTCTTACATAAATCTGTCCCGTCTCCACATGGCGCACCAGCATGATGCGTGGATTGTCCGCCAGGGGTGAAATGTCCTGATAAAAAGACAACAGTACCTGATCTTCCAGTTTCATATTCTACCTCATTGATTGCTTTTTTTCTTCGTTTAGTATAACATAATAGAGCAGTTATTGTTGGAAATGAAAGAGAAAACGATGAAATCACAGGAAAAAACCAGCCGTCTGGAAGACGCGCTGACTAATGTTAGAACGTCGCAGCAGCGTGAACAGTTTTTAAAGCAGTATACGGAAGATGGATATGACCGTTTTGCCGATTACCTCAACGAATATATGGCGGAGCACGATATAGATCTGGCGGAACTCCTTTGCAGGAGCAACATCAGTCGAAACTATGTGTACAACATCATCAACGGTGACCGGAATCCAGGCAGGGAGAAGATCATAGCTCTTTGCATCGGCGCAGGCATGAACTGCAGTGAAATCAACAGAGCTTTGAAGATCGCTCAGGAGGGGATCCTGTATGCCAAGGACGAGAGGGATGCCAGGATCATGATCGCAGTCAATCAGGGCAATGCGACGGTGACGGAGATCAACCTGATGCTGGAGCATGAAGGCCTGCCGATCCTCAAGTAGGCGACAGATTTTTCCGTCGGGATTTTTCTGCAAGATTCCGACCAAATTTCGTGCTGGCAGCACACCTTTTCTCCTGTCGGTTCTGTTACACTATGTGCACATACGAAGCTGATTTGAGAAAGGAATTTAGACCATGAAAGTAACAAGATTAGTAATCGGAATCATCTCTTTTGTAATGGCATTGATCGTAACCTTCCAGTCCTGTTTTGCCGGACTTGGCAATGCGATGGAGGATAATGGAGAAGTGGGCGGATCTGCTGGAGTTGTTCTGGCTGTTTTCGCGATCGTTGCCGGAATCATCGCTATCGTGACTCGCAAAGGCGAGGGCAAGGGTCCGTTCGTTGCCGGCGGGTTTTATCTGGCAGGCGGTATTATCGGTTTGGCTATGGCAGGAAGCTACGCTGACCTGAAAATCTGGGGAGTAGCCTGCATCATCTTTGCACTGGTATTCATTATTGGAACTATCCTTGAGAAAAAGAGAAGATAATGCAGTATATCCATACTACTTAAAATCCCTGATCTGCAGTTTTTCTGCGGATCGGGGATTTTTTTCTTTGCATTTATCTGACAATAGGATATAATGGAACTAACTTGTGAATGGTTATTCACGACTGCGACACTTACAAATGAAAAGCAGAGGAACCATATATGTATAAAAAACTGGAAGAGGAGACCATCGATGATATCCTGGAAGCAGGAATCGACGAGTTCATAGAAAAAGGCCTACAGGGAGCGGCCATGAGCGGCATCGCGAAAAAGTCCGGCGTCAGTGTCGGCGTGATCTATAAATATTTTACGGATAAAAACACGTTTTTCCTTCAGTGTCTGGATCACAGCCTGGAGCTGCTGAGCAACGTGCTGCAGGAGGCGGTGTCAGAGGCAAAAGATTTGCGAGGCTGCATCCGAAAGATCGTGGCTGCTTTGATCTCCAATTCAAAGATCCATTCCAACTACAACGCCATGTACAATGAGATCATGTCAGGAAGCTGCCGCAAATACGCTAAAGATCTGGTGGGACGGATCGAGGGCAGATCGGCTGAGGTCTATCGAACTCTCATCGAGCAGGCACAGAAGGAAGGAATGATCACGACAGAAACGGATGCCGGGATCCTGGCTTTTTTCTTCGACAACCTGCTGATGATGATGCAGTTTTCCTACAGTTGTGACTACTATAAAGATCGGATGAGGCTGTTTTGTGGAGATTTGGCGGACGATGAGGATATTATGGCGGATAGCCTGATCCGCTTCATGGAAGCGGCTTTGCAGATGAAACCAATGGAATAGTTAGAGCCTTGAGAAAGGAGAAACACCATGCTGCATGTGATAGCATACGATATCGGAACGACCGGCGTGAAAACCGGACTGATCTCCATTGGAGAGACAGTGGAACTGGTAGCCGATGCGTACCAGGGGTATGATCTATACATCCTGGAAAACGGAGGAGCGGAGCAGGACACAGACCAGTGGTGGAGTGCCATGTGCGAAACGACCCGGAACCTGATGAAAAAAAGTCCGGTGCCGCCGGAAAAAATCGACGGGATTTCCTTCTGTTCCCAGATGCAGGGGCTGGTGCTGGTGAATAAAGACGGCAAAGCCCTCAGACGGCCTATGAGCTATATGGACCAGCGGGCGCGAAAGGAAATGAAGGATTGCCAGGGGCATGGCATCCAGATTGCCGGGGTCAATGTCAGAATGCTGCTGAAGAGCCTGCGTGCCACCCATGCGGCGTCTACCAGCGTGAAAGATCCGCTTTGGAAGTACAAGTGGGTCCAGCAGAATGAACCGGAGATCTTCGCCAAAGTCTATAAATGGCTGGATGTGAAAGAGTACCTCATCAGCCGCTGCACGGATCGCTTCATCATGACCAGGGATTCGGCCTACTCAACGTTTTTATACGATACGCGAGAAGGCAGGGAAGGCTGGAACAAAGCTCTTTGCCGTATGTATGGCGTAGATCCGGAGCATCTTCCGGAACTGATCGAGTGCACGGATATTGCAGGGAAACTTACTGCAAAGGCCGCCTCAGAGCTAGGGCTTTCCCCGGGGATCTGCGTATATGGCGGGGGTGGTGATGCCACTCTGATCGGCGTCGGTGCAGGCTGTACGAAAACGGGGAAGACCCACGTATATTCCGGCACATCCGGATGGATCGGAACCGTTATCGACCGGCAGGTGGTGGATATCAGCTCTATGATCGCAGGAATCGTCGGAGCACAGAAAGGCCGGTATAATTACTTTGCAGAGATGGAGACGGCAGGCAAGTGTTTCCAGTGGGTAAAGGAACATCTGGCTCTGGATGAGATCGGCGTCTATCTTGAGAAGACTAATGTTGCCGAAAGTACGGAAAGCCTGTACGAAAGCCTTTATGACTACCTTTCGGATACGGTGAAAAAAATTCCTGCGGGAGCGGGCGGTATGATCTTTACCCCGTGGCTTCACGGAAACCGCTGTCCATTTGAAGATCCTAACGCAGCCGGTATGTTTTTCAACATCCGGATCGGTACCGGCAAGACGGAGATGATACGGGCTGTTTTAGAGGGAATCTGCTTTCATCTGCGGTGGATGCTGGAGTGCGAAGACAAGAAAGTAAAGACATCCCGGACCATTCGTTTTGTAGGCGGTGGAGCACTTTCGCCGGTCACTTGTCAGATGCTGTCAGACATTACAGGACGAACGGTAGAAACGGTGGAAAACACAAAGGATGTCGGATCCATCGGAGCAGCGATCCTGGTAGCTATTGGATGCGGTGCCATTGCAGATTTCGACCATGTGGAAGAATACATACCGGTGAAAGCTCGATACGAACCGGATCCGAAGACGCGCGATACATACGACAGGAATTACAAGGTGTTTCGACGCCTGTATCAAAACAATAAAGAGAATTTTACTATATTAAACGAAGGCAGAAGTGAATGAAGGAGTAGAGCTATGAACAACAGGAATGAGCGGGAGCTGCTGGTGGAAACCGGACGGGAGCTGCTGGAGAAAAATATCGTCGCAAGGACCTGGGGCAATACCAGCTGCCGGGTGGACGATGAACACTGCCTTATCACACCCAGCGGTCTGGATTACATGCAGACCACAGAAGAAGATATCGTTCTGCTGGATCTGAAGAGCGGCGAGTGGGAAGGCAGACGAAAGCCTTCTGGCGAACGGGGCGTTCATATCGCAGCGTACAGACAGTTCCCTGGTGTGAATTTTGTGATCCATACTCACCAGAACTATGCGACGGCTATTGGTCTGACCGGGATGGACTCGTTGCAGATCACTGAAGAAGAAAAGAGACAGCTGGGAGGTCTTGGCGCTGCAGCCTATGGCCTTCCAGGCATGAAAAAGCTGACTGATGCAGTCGATCACGTTTTGCAGCAGGGGATCCAGACGGTCCTCATGGTGCATCATGGCGTGCTGGTCTGCGGACGTGATAAAGTACAGGCCATGGAGCGTGTGCAGCTGCTGGAAAAGATATGTGAAAGAAACATCTGCGCAGGGTATCTGCAAAGCTCGAAGCAAACGTCTGCCGGGGCGCATAAGTCGGGAGTCGCTGCAAAGGCTCTGGAGGGATTTTTGCAGAAAGAATATCGTTATGCGGAGGTTTTTCGGTCGCCGGCAGTAGATGTTTGCCTGCGGCAGAAAAAAGCCGTTCGCGCGCAGGTGGACGACATGGCTCAGATGATCGGGGGCAAGATCCCTGTAGCAAAGGACCTGTCGAATGCAGAGCACATGATGAAAAAATACAATGCAGTTCTCGTGCCGGACTGCGGTGCTGTGATCCGTGCAGAGACGGAGGACGACCTCCACGCCATGAAGCTGCTGGTGGATAAGGCCTGCTTGTGTGCGGCCCATACCCGAGCATCCGGGAAAGAGAAAAAGCTGAGTGCCGTGGACGTGGCACTGATGCATTTCGTTTACCTCAACAAGTACTCAAAACAGAAGGAGCAGGAGGCATAGAAAGATGATCTCGGAAAAGAGAAAAGAGACCCTGAGGGTCGTGAAATTCGTTATGTTTTCCATATCAGCAGGTGTGATCGAGATCTTGTCCTTCACCCTGCTCAACGAGCTGACCGACTGGCCTTACTGGCCGTGTTACCTGATCGCATTGATCCTGTCGGTGATCTGGAACTTCACCTTGAATCGGAAGTTCACCTTCAAGTCGGTAGCCAATGTGCCGGTGGCTATGGCCAAGATCCTGGCGTTCTACTGTGTGTTCACGCCGGTGACGACGATCCTGGGCAATTACCTGGCAGAGAGCCTCCACTGGAACGAGTACATTGTAACGGGGATCAATATGGGACTGAATATATCGACCGAGTATCTGTATGACAGATTCGTGGTGTTCCGCAAGACTTTGGATACCAACAACCTGGCGCAGAGACAACGGGAAAAAGAAGATAGATAGAGAGGAGACATACAAGATGAAAAATTGTGGAATCAGCAGATGGGACGATCCGGCAGAGATCAACCGTAAATTAAAATACCTGACCAGTCAGCCGATCTGGGAGGTGGACGATGATTATTATGACAATGTAGTCATGAAATATTTTGATGAGAAGTGTAAAGGATCCAGGGAGATTTACGAAGAATCCCAGAAATACATCCCTGGCGGCGTACAGCACAATCTGGCATTCAACAAGCCGTTTCCCATGTGCATGGCCAAGACGGACGGAGCGTATTTATACGATCAGGACGGCAACGAATATATCGACTTCCTGCAGGCGGGCGGTCCGACCATCCTGGGCAGCAACTATCCAGTAGTACGGGAGAAGGTCATCGACCTGCTCAATACCTGCGGCCCTGTGACCGGACTTCTTCACGAGTCGGAAATGCTCATCGCTAAGGAAATCAACAAGCACATGCCTAACGTGGAGATGTTCCGCATGCTGGGTTCCGGTACGGAATCGGTTATGGCAGCGCTGCGTATTGCACGGATCGCGACGGATCACAAGCGGATCATCAAGATCGGAGGGGCTTATCACGGCTGGTCAGATCAGATGGTATACGGTCTTAAGATCCCGGGAAGCAGGGCGCTGCTGGAATCTCATGGGATCCCGCGAGGCGCGTACAAGCTGACCGATGAAGTCCGTCCTAACGATCTGGAAATGCTGGAGAAGATGCTCAAGCGGAATCGCAAAAAGGGCGGTACAGCGGCTGTCATCGTAGAACCGGTAGGCCCGGAGAGCGGTACTCGCCCGGTAGCGAGAAACTATAATAAAGGCGTGCGGGAGCTTTGCGATAAATACGGTGCACTGATGATCTTCGATGAGGTGGTAACAGGGTTCCGCGTGGCTCTTTCCGGCGCGCAGGGATACTTCGATGTGGTTCCTGATCTGACTATTTTCGGAAAGATCGTAGCAGGCGGCTATCCGGCTGCAGGCGGCGTCGGCGGCAAAAAGGAATATGCGCAGCTGATGGCGGCAGGACTGGCTACAGGCAAACATAGAGCGTATGTAGGCGGTACGCTGGCAGCAAATCCGCTGTCCTGTCTGGCTGGCTATACCGCGATCCAGGAAATCGAACGCACCAATGCGTGTGAAGTGGCTGGAAAGATGGGAGACAGACTCTGCGATGGTCTCAAAGATCTGCTGGAAAAATACGCACTGCCGTATGTAGCCTACAACCAGGGATCCATCGTGCATTTGGAATGCACGGGCGCCATGAGTTTTGATTTTTCATCGATGTGTTTCGTAAAGTCTGCTCTGGGACTCCTGAAACATAAGGACATGATGTATGTGAGAAAAGATTCTATGGAAAAGATGGGTGCTGCATATATGGCTAACGGTATCGTGACCCTGGCAGGCAGCCGTCTGTATACGTCGCTGGCAGATACGCCGGAGATCATAGATGAGGCGCTTAATCGTTTTGAGGAAGTATTTAAACACGTAAAGAAAACGGATAAAGGATTGGTATAGGGCTATGAAAGAAATCGTAAAATCGCAGAAGGAGCTTTATAAAAGCGGACTCACCATGTCGGAAAACTTTCGCAGACTCCAGCTGGAAAAGCTGAGAGAAGGCATTTTAGAACATCAGGGCGAGATCTGTCAGGCACTTCGCAAGGATCTGAATAAATCGGAATTTGAAACGTATGAGACGGAGACGGGTATGGTGTTAGAAGAGATCAGCTGCATGCTGAAACACCTCCACAGGATGATGCAGCCAAAGCGGGTAGGGACTCCTATCGTGCACTTTCCGTCCACCAGCAAAATCTACAGTGAGCCTTATGGATCGGTTCTGATCATGGCACCGTGGAATTATCCGCTGCAGCTGGCGCTGGTGCCTCTGGCAGGATGCATCGCTGCGGGAAACTGCGCAGTAGTCAAACCATCCAATTATTCTCCAGCAACTTCTGCTGTCATCAAGAAGATCATCACGGAGAACTTTCCCCCGGAATATATCTCCGTGGCGGAAGGCGGCCGCGAGGTCAATCAGGATCTGCTGGATCAGCCGTTTGACTATATTTTCTTTACCGGTGGCACCACGGTAGGAAAGCTGGTGATGGAAAAAGCAGCGAAGAACCTGACTCCGGTAACGCTGGAGCTGGGCGGCAAGAGCCCGTGCATCGTAGACGAAACGGCTGATATCACTGTGAGTGCGCGCCGGATCATCTGGGGCAAGCTCCTCAATGCAGGACAGACTTGTGTGGCACCCGACTATGTGCTGGCTCACGAAAGCATTTGCGATAAACTGATCGAACAGATGAAAAAATATATCGTTGGATTCTATGGGGAGCGACCTTTGCAGGACGGAAACTATCCGAAGATCATCAACGAGAAACATTACGATCGCCTGGCCTCTCTGGTGGAAGCCAGCAATGTGATCTACGGCGGCGGAATGAATCCGGATACCTGTCAGATCGAACCGACATTGATCCAGGCCGACTGGGATTCGGAGATCATGAAGGACGAGATCTTCGGTCCATTATTACCGGTGCTGAAGTTCTCCAATTTAAAGGAAGCCGCAGATGCCATCAAGGATCGCCCGAAACCGCTGGCACTGTATTACTTTACGACTTCGGCGGCAGGTAAGGATTTCGTCACGAGAAATATTTCCTACGGCGGCGGATGCATCAACGACACCATCGTGCATCTGGCCAACCCTAATATCCCGTTCGGCGGTGTGGGCGCCAGTGGCATGGGCAGTTATCACGGCAAAGAATCTTTCAAGACATTCTCCCATCGCAAGAGCGTACTGGAGAAGAAAAACTGGCTGGATCTTCCGATACGGTACGCTCCAAACAGCCCGCGGGATCTGAAACTTTTAAAGTTTTTGATGAAATAAAAAATTAAACTTTTGAAAATTCTGACGAACTAAGGTATGATAATGTCAGGAGGAAGAAGATATGGCACTATTTCGAAAAAAGACAAAGTACTTTAAGTATTCGTATGAAAGAACGAAAGCATATTTTGAACAGCATCGGGAAATCGAAGCGCGTAATTTTTTAAAGTGTCCGGAATGGGCGAAGCCGGAGTATGATGAAAACGGCAGATATGCAGAGGAACCGGATGGGCTGTTGCCTTTGTTTGACCCTCGCAGGCAGCAGCGGTTTTACCGGGAAGGTCAGATGGCAGCAGGTACCATCGTACAGGCGAATGAACTTCTCTTTGCGAAAGGAAAAGGAGATAGTCCGGCAACCTTTATCTATACGCAGGATCCTTTTTTTCTGCAGAATCCGGAAGAACTGATCTGTCTGGCTCATGAGCTCTTTTCGACTAAAGGAGACGACGGCTTTATTCCAAGCATACAGTATGTTGCAGATCTGCTGGCGGATGAAGCCGGGCGATATTTTCACTATCACCTGCCCTCAAATGTTCTGGAAAATCGGGATGTCTGGCTCACTACTATTTTAGTGAGCAGGGATCATCTGCCGGATAATACTCTGAAGCCGGAGATTGTATACCCGATGCTAATATTGCCGGATGACGGACCAGATGCAATGATCTTGCCGTACTGGTACTGGCAGAAGTAAGGAGGACGCTATGGGTGAGATCAGTAATCTGGAATACAAGATGACATGGATAGATCATCTGGACGTATTGTATGGATCATTTATTAGAAGAAACGATCCTGACGAGTGGTTTTATTTCCTGCGCAGACCGGAATTTGCACAGAAGGAAAAGGCACTGGAGATCAGTCATGAGATTTTACGGTATGTCCTGACCTACGGTCTTATTTCCAGGAAGATCGTACAGCTGCTGGAAGACACGTTTCACTATCTGGATCAGGAAGAGTATTTTTTAGATACCTATAGTCTGGGTATGTTTGACCACTATCGGCAGGATCTGTTAACGTGGGAGGAGTTCCCCCCGTACCGTTTATTTGAGCCGCTAGATGAGAATGCGAACTATGATCAGTTTCTGGTAATGTTCGCAGAATTATACGGAACAGATCCTTCTGATGAAGAACAATATTTGCAAAATCTGAAGAACTTGCAGAACACAGGAATAACTCATCCATATATAGCGCTGGCGGAATGTCATTTCTTCTTAGCCAAAAAAGAATATGCGAAAGCATTAGAGGCTCTTCGTGGAATGGAAAACAGTTATGACAAATTTTATGCGGCTGGTGATATTTTTATGGATCTGGGTATGTATCCGGAGGCAGAAGAACAATTTGAGGCCGCGGAAAAACTCCATCCTGCAGGATATGATCGAAACTTGCTTTACGGAATCTTTTTCTCAAAATACTACGGTGGGAAATGGCAGGAAGCGAAAGATTTTGCAGAACGTGCAGAAAACATGGGATATGAACCTTTTGTGATGCCATTGAAGCTGAAGCTTCTGGAAGACTCCTGCAAAAAACTCCTTGGAGATCGCAATGTAGAGGAGCTTTCGGAAGATGAGTGTCTCGTGGTTTGTGAGTATGTGATGCTAACAGGACAGTATGACCAGGCTGTCTCTTATACACATCTG
>NZ_JACRWC010000100.1 GCF_014306095.1 Lentihominibacter faecis | reverse complement strand
GCATTAGTTGCCTCCTTTTCTCTGTTGGATATTTGTTTCGCAGCTTTATTCTACAGGATTCTGGCTTCTAATGCTTTCTTTTCATTAAAAAAGATGACTCGCTATCTGCGAGCCACCCCAACATATTTTTTAGAACCCTTTTTATGGGGAGCGATCAAATCGGTATTTTCCATCGCGGAAACAGTAGTACCGGTCACGTCCAGCTATTACGTTACAGAGATCCTGATGTCGAATCTGGTCAACTTCTGTATCCTGGTGATCTATGTCGTATACACCCAGCAGGAAAGCAGCCTGGCCAGCAGCCTCTACCGAACGGTTGTCGACAACTCCAAGGATGTTATCTTTTATTATAAACTGCAGCCGTACGAAGCTTTCGAGTATATCTCGCCTTCCATCCGGGAGGTTACAGGATACCCACAGTCAGCGTTTTACGACAATCCGAACATGTTCCAGACTTTGACAAGCTATAGGCAGGCAGAAGAGATCCGCGATCTTTTTACTGCAAAATTCCCGGCACGGGATCGCATCGTCATAGAAATGACTAATAAAAACGGGGAATCCTTCTGGGGGGAATTCACCTGCACTATCATACGAAAAAAAACGACGAATGAACCCATTGCTCTGGAAGGATCTTTCCGTGATATCACTTCGATCAAATCGGCCGAGCTGAATCAGATCGAAGCCACAAAAAGCCGCAATATGCTCCTCTCCTATATTTCACATGAGCTGCGGACACCGATCACATCCATTGCCGGTTATCTGACCGCGATCAGCGATGGAACGATCAGCAGCAAGGAAGAAAAGCACGAAGCGATGGAGATCATCACCGCCAAGACTTTGATCTTAAAAAAGCTGGTGGACGATCTGGGGCAGCTGTCAAAGATGCAGACTCATCAGTTCACCTTTGATTTTACCCTTTGCACCATAACCGATGCCGCAGATCTTCTGATCACCAGCAACATAGGCGATGCCAGGGCTGCCGGATTTGAGATTTCCATTGACTACGACGAGATCACGCTGTCTCACTACTGGGCTGTACTGGATCTTGACCGCATCAATCAGGTTTTTTCCAACCTGATCACAAACGCGATCAAATATTCCGATACACATAAGGAAATGCACATCACGTTTAAAGTAGACGACGCCGCCGAGAACTTCATCGTGTCGGTATCAGACAAAGGGATGGGGATCCGTGAATCTCAGCTTGCCCATGTGTTCGATCAGTTCTATCGGGCAGAGAACAACCAGAAAAACGGTCATACCCAAATCGAAGGCCGCGGCCTTGGGCTGACCCTTTGCAAAGAGATCATGCTTGCCCACCAGGGCGATATTTATGCAGAAAGTACATTTGGAGAAGGAAGTACGTTTACATTCATCATCCCGCTCTATAAGGAGGTCTAATCATGGCAAAAGAAAAAATACTGGTAGTGGACGACGAAAAAGCGATCAACAAGCTGGTCTGCTCCTATCTGACCAAAGAACAGTTCCGTCCGTTCTCTGCTTATACCGGAGAAGAAGCGCTGGATCTGCTGAAAAAAGAAAACCCGGATCTTATCATCCTGGACATCATGCTGCCGGACACAGAAGGGACCGCACTTTCACTGGATATCCGGGAGCATTCCAATGCACCGATCATCTTTCTCAGCTGCAAGACCCAGGAAATCGATAAGATCATCGCGCTTTCTGCCGGCGGAGACGATTACATGACCAAGCCTTTCATGCCCGGCGAACTGATCGCACGGATCAAGGCTCATCTGCGCCGCCAGAATTCCCTTGCCCGCAAAGCAGCTGAAGCGGAAGCCAGCCTGTACGAATACGATGGGCTTAAAATCGACTTTGATACACACGACCTGTTTCTGGACGGAGAGCCTGTGAGTCTGACCTCAAAAGAGTTTGAGATCCTCAAACTGCTGATCCAGCATCCGCGCAAGGTATTCCCCGCCGCACAGATATTCGAAACAGTCTGGAAGACCACCTGCATGGAAAACGACACAAAAACTGTCATGGTCTACATCAGCACCCTGCGAAAAAAACTGGAACGTAAAAATCATGATACCAACTACATCGTCAGTGTCCGCGGTGTAGGCTATAAATTTAACCAGATGCCAAAAAAGGACGAGTAACGAAGGCCAAAGCCGGGAAAACCGGGCACCACCCCTTCCCGGCTCTTTTCTTTGCATTAAAAATCCCGTACAAGCTGATTGTACGGGATTTTTTCATATGCATTTATTTCCGTTCCAGTTTCTATACGTAACGGATAAGCATGTATACCGAGCAGATCGCTACGGACAGGATCATCATCGGGAATCCGATCTTGAGGAACTGTACGTACGTGATCGGATATCCATGTCTTGCACTGATGCCGGACAGCACTACATTCGCAGATGCACCGATCAGAGTTCCGTTTCCGCCCAGACATGCGCCCAGGGACAGTGCCCACCAGAGAGGCATAACGTCCATACCGCTCTCACCCATGGAGTGGATCAGTGGGATCATCGTTGCTACGAATGGAATATTGTCCAGTGTTGCAGACAGCAGTGCGGATACCCACAGAATGATCATCATCGTCAGGACAGCCTGACCGCCTGTTGCGTTCATGATGATGTCAGCCAGATTGTCGATCACACCTGTTTCTACCATACCGCCTACTACGATAAACAGCGCGGTAAAGAAGATAATCGTCGGCCATTCTACGTCTTCTACAATACCTTCTACATTCTGTTTGCCTATGATGATCATGATCACCGCTCCAGTCAGTGCGATGATGGAAGATTCCATATGAAGCACACCGTGAAGGGAGAAGCCTGCTACGATCAGTACGATCATGACAACACTCTTCGTCAGCAGAGTTTTGTCCTTGATCAAAGCCTTTTCATCCATATCCATAACTGCCTTCATCGCTTCCGGCGTTGCGATCAGCTTCTTTTTGTAAATCAGCTTGAAGGCGAAAATCGTTGCGATCATTACGACGATAACGATCAGACCGTCGTTTACCAGGAAGTCTACAAATGACAGGCCGGTTGCACTTCCGATCATGATATTCGGAGGGTCGCCGATCAGGGTCGCCGTACCACCGATATTGGATGCCAGGATCTGCGTCATGATATAAGGCACCGGATTGAGATCCATCGCCTTGGTAATAGCAAATGTCATCGGGCCAACGAGAAGTACCGTTGTAACGTTATCCAGCAGAGCCGACAGCAAGGCGGTGATGATAATGAAAACGATCATCATCTTCCAGGGATCACCCTTGGCGATCTTCGCCGACTTGACAGCCAGATACTCAAAAATTCCCGAATGTTTTACAACTGCTACGAACAGCATCATGCCGATCAGCAGTCCAATGGTGTTGTAATCGATGTAGGATACACCCGTTTCGATATCAAGCACTCCTAAAATAATGAGCAGTACCGCACCTCCTACGGCAACGACTGCTCTGTGGACTTTCTCTGAAATGATTACGATCATTACCAGAACGAATACGACCACGGATAATGTTGCGTGAGACATTCTTTCATTCCTTTCTTCCCATGAATTCCATTTTCCAATTACCTTGATACTTTAATACAAAACACGCAAAAAATCAACTAAATTTTTATTAAAGAATATCCCTCGTAAATTTTAAGAAAAAACAGAAAAAAGCGAGTGCATATCTGCCCTCGCTTTTTTCTGTTATGTTGTTGTATGTTCTATGATTTTGATCTTGCGATCTATATGATTTCTATGCGTAGCGGATCAGCATGTATACTGAGCAGATCGCTATGGACAGGATCATCATCGGGAATCCGATCTTCAGGAACTGCATGTATGTAACCGGATGACCGTTCTTGGCACTGATACCAGTCAGTACTACGTTTGCAGAAGCTCCGATCAGTGTTCCGTTTCCGCCCAGGCATGCACCAAGTGACAGCGCCCACCACAGAGGCATAACATCCATACCGTCGTTGCCCATAGCCGTGATCAGCGGAATCATCGTTGCTACGAACGGGATATTGTCCAGTGTAGAGGACAGGATCGCCGATACCCACAGAATGATCATCATCGTCATAACAGGTTTTCCGCCTGTTACACCCATGATCAGGTCAGCCAGCTTGTCGATCACGCCTGTTTCCACCATACCGCCTACTACGATAAACAATGCGGTAAAGAAGATGATCGTCGGCCATTCTACGTCGGAAACGACTTCTTCAATGTTCTGTCTTCCGATGATCATCATGATAACAGCTCCCGACAGTGCTACGATGGAGGATTCCATGTGCAGCACGCTGTGAAGCATAAATCCTGCTACGATCAGAACGATCATGACAATGCTCTTGATCAGCAGCTTCTTGTCACGGATCAGGGATTTTTCATCCATCGCCATGACCTTGGCCATAGCTTCCGGTGTTGCGTTCAGCTTCTTGCCATAGATGAAGTAGAATGCGGCGATAGTTGCTGCCAGCACCACGATAACGATAAGACCATCGTTTACCAGGAAGTCTCCAAACGTAAGACCTGTAGCACTTCCGATCATGATGTTTGGCGGGTCACCGATCAGCGTGCCCGTACCGCCGATATTAGACGCCAGTATCTGCGTCATGATATAAGGAACAGGATTCAGATCCATTTCCTTCGTGATCGCGAATGTCATCGGTCCTACCAGAAGAACCGTGGTTACATTATCCAGAAGTCCCGACAGGACCGCTGTGATAATGATAAAGAAGATCATCATCTTCCACGGGTCGCCCTTAGCGACCTTTGCAGATTTTACTGCCAGGTACTCAAACATCCCGGAATGCTTTACGACTGCGACAAACATCATCATGCCGATCAGCAGCCCGATGGTGTTGTAGTCGATATACGATACTCCGGTGCCTATGTCCAGCACCCCTAAGATGATCAAAAGAACTGCACCGCCTACAGCACAAACTGCTCGGTGAACTTTTTCGGATATGATCACGACCATTACAAGAACGAATATGATCACTGACAAAGTTGCATCTGACATTTCATTCACCCTTTTTCAACCCTTCTCATAAATTATTTTTTAAAAAAGGACTGTTTCCCCCAAGATGTCCGGCAGGCATAAAACAGCACGCTGCACATATATACCCAACAACAAAGTATATATCCGTACAGGAAAGGCAGTCCCAGAACAAAGGGATAGATCCTCTCCCGCACCAGAAGAATTCCCGGAAACTCCATGGCCAGAAAACCTGCTCCCAATAAAATGCCAATGATCCATCTCCGTATTTTGATCTTCTTTTTCGTACCTGCTTTTTTCATCTTGAAAAGTACCTTTCGTCCGACACACACTCTAATACATATATAGGAAAAAAACAACTGATTATTTTGCTGAAACCCCCGAAAAATGCGAACTCATACTAAAGTATTAGCTAAAGTGCCAGCCCGAGGATAAGGGTCGCCATCAGTAAATAAGTCAAAGTAGAAACCGTATCCGTGATCGATGAGATCATCGGAGTTGCCATGAGAGCCGGGTCTATGCCTATCCTCTTGGCAGCCATCGGCAGAAGTCCGCCTAAAAGTTTAGCAAAAATAATGACCAGTATCATCGAAATCGATACCGTCAGTGCGATCATCGGCGTATTGCCGTCGATCAGAATGATCTTCCCGAAATTGATGGCACTGAGAACCAGCCCTAAAATAATGCTCACCCGGAATTCTTTCCACATCACACGCAGGGCATCTTTGACGTCGATCTCGTCGGTGGACATTCCGCGAATGATCAGGGAAGCGGCCTGGGTTCCCGCATTTCCTCCTGTGCCCGATAAAAGCGGGATATAAGCCACCAGTGCGATCACCTGCGCAAGCACATCCTGGAATGTTGAAATGACCACGCCTGTGATCATCAGCGCCACCATCATGATCGCCAGCCACGGAAGCCGGTTCTTCACATGACGGAATACGCCCATGTCCAGATATTCCTGGTCAGAATCATCCATGACGCCGGCCATTCTCTCGATATCCTCGGTAGTTTCCTCTTCAATAACGTCTAAAATATCATCGAATGTGATGATCCCCACCAGCCTGTGTTCATTGTCTACTACCGGTATTGCCAGAAAGCCGTACTTCTTAAAAGTCTCGGCGACTTCTTCCTGGTCATCGTGCACGCTTACGTACACATATTCCGTATTCATCAGTTCCGATACCTGTACATCATCATCGGCAATGACAAGCGCACGAAGAGAAACGATCCCTTCAAGCTTCCGACCGCCTTTCTTCACATAACAGGTGTAGACTGTTTCACTGTCCATCCCTACATCCCGTATGTGCTGCAGAGCCTGTCCTACCGTCATGGTCTCCTGCAGGCTGATATACTCAGGCGTCATCAGGCTTCCCGCGCACGTGTCCGGATAATTCAGAAATGTATTGATCAGCTTTCGCTCTTCCTTCGGCGTTTTTTCCAGGATCTTATCGACGATATTTGCAGGAAGTTCTTCCAGCACGTCGATCATATCATCGAAGTCCAGCTCTCCCATGATGTAAGAAACTTCTCGATCGGTGATACCCTGGATGATCTCCCTCTGGTCGTCCGAAGGCAGATAAGAAAACACCTCCGCCGAAATATCCTTCGGAAGCATACGGTAAATGATGATGGTTTTGTCAATACCGGACTCTTCCAGGATCTCCTCCAGGATCTCCGCGATATCGACTTCATTATGTTTTAAAATCTCATCTCTCGCCCGGAAATACGCTTTTTCCTCCAGAAGATCCAGAATTTGCTCGATTTCCTCATCGAACTTCTTCATCTTGGTATCCATATCCATTGATTCAGTCATGCGATTCCCTCCCCTTTAAATGGTTTCGTATTTGATCGGCAAACGCCGCAGCTTTCTCTTCGATCCCCGGGATCTGCAAAATTTCCCCGGGGCTGTTAGCTGTTTCAAGTATAGCAAATTTCCCTGGCAAAGCAAAGGTTTTATTCATGTTGAGTCCGCTGATCAGCTGCTCTGCGACGATATCTCCGCCGCTGTAACCGGAAACGATCACGCCGAACAATGCTTTGTCGTAAAACCGGTGCGTAGTAAAAAGCGCTGTCATCCGATTGATAAAGGCCGTCAGGTTGGCGCTTAAAGCATCGTTGTAATTAGGACAGATCATGACCAGCCCGTCGCAGTCGAGGATCGCCGGATATACTTCCTCCGCGATCGGTCCTCCGTAAAAACAGCTGCCTTCCTCGCCAAAATGATGACACACATCATAGGCACATCCTCTGCAGTCCCGGATGAATCCATTCCGCAGAGAGATCCTTCGTATTTCAAAATCCTGCAAATGCTGTTCCGTCATCTCCCACAGCTGCAGGCTGTTGGAGATCTTCCTGTTTCCCGCATGAAGCACCAGCAGTTTCGGACGCTCACACTGCGGTTTTCGATACTGCACTACATTCTCCACCAGCTGCCGCCCGGCTTCCATATATGCCTGCAGATTGTCCATATGCAGATTTTTCGCCTGGATATCATAATTATGCAAAGTTCGCGTCCCTTCTACCAGCGGGCGCCCCGGGAATGTGCATCCGGCCCGATTGGTAGTGAACACCATGCTTCTTCCTGCAGATTTCGTATAAAACTCACAATTTCCGTCTAAAATCACGCCTCCCACGGCATCTTCCAGCGAACTCTGGTGCAGACGGAAATACTTCATCATCGTATACCAGGTCAGATTGATGCCCGACTTTCCAAGCGATATGGCGAACAGGATCCGTTTTCCCTTCAGATCCGCATGTTCCAGCTCGCTGACCGTTGTGATCTCATCCCAGGAATATCCTTCGAGACTGTACTGCAAAATAGCCTTCAGCCTGGCGGTTTTCCCCGCTTCCGGGCAGTACGGTGCGATCAGGATCAGATCTACATCTTTTTTATTTGTTTTACTCTGGTCTTGTCGTTTCATAAAACCGCCCCCTTGCCTGTTTCACCAGCAGCTTCTCTCTCCTCTTTACTTCAGTCTGCAAAGATTCCGGTATGCGTTTTCGATCCGCACAAACAGGTCTTCCTGCAAAGGCTGATCTTCCAGCTCAATCTCTTCCAGGCGTTCACCTCTTCTGCGGTTCCGGCAGCCGAGGAAAGCCCCTTCTTCCCCGCATCCCAGGAAAACAGAGGAATAATTCCATCCACCGCGCAGCGTTTCTAAAAGAGACAATGCGCCGGACGAGATCGCCGGTGCGATATACGGCTTGAAGCCGTCCGCCCGGGTGTCAAGATTGGAGTGAACCGTAAGCTCTGTCAGTTTTCTGGCCAATTCATCGTTGTAATCTTCTATGCTGTCGGCGATCACAAGATCTTCCCCATGAGGTCCAAAAGCTCGTCCTTCCGTAAGATACCGGGCAAACCTTTCATCTTTTGCCGCGAAATAACGAGCTCTTCCATTCATGACGCCAAGCCCGTACCCCTGGACCCTATCCTGCGGCAGTCCCGCCAGGACCGCCGCCTTGCACAGCGGATCCACCGGATCAGAAACCACAGCGAAAATGCCGCCAAAACCCGCTGCAGCAGCGGCCTTTGCGTAAATCTCCACGAGACTGCGATTCGCCTGAAACTGCGCCATACGCACATCACCTTCCGCACCTACCGGCGGAACGCCCTTTGACGCACAGAACACGAACAGATCGCAGTCAAACAATTCCTCTTCCTGCAGGATCACCACCTCAGGAAGCGTTCTTCCATCCGGAAAAGTGATCTGATTCATCTCCCGCTCATACCGTCGGAGCACTTTAGGATCCAGATCGTAGATCCCTATCCGCTGCAGGATGTCGCCGCCTTCCAGTTTCAACCCCAGGAGCACCGTGCCCCCCACATCTCCCAAAGCCAGCAGATTCACCCTTTTCTTTTCCTTTGCACCCTCAGGCGGAGTCGTCTTCGCTTCACAGCATTCCCGGCGGGCTCCCTTTGCAGGAAACACTATGCTGTTTTCTTCTTTGATATATTCCCGTTCTTCTTGTATAAGTTCTCTGATCGATCTCATCATTTTAATGCACTTTCCAATCTTCTTAATCGTTCTTTATAATCTTCCATATAAACTGACGGAGCCAGGCTTGGATCTACTGCCACCCGGTCTGCGCCGTTCGGCATCCGCGGCGAGATCACCGCATCCGACAGCCGTTTGATCGTCAGTTTTCTCTCAAATACGTTTTGATATTCTTCCTCCAGCGCCAGGAATATCCGTCTCGCGTTTTCCAGGGATACCATGGATAAATGATATACCGCCTCCCGCGATGCCCCGTGGATGAAGCTTGGAGCCGCAAACGGCAGCACCTGATTCACCGACGGGATCAGATTTGCTTCCACCCGTTCCTCGCTCTGCACGCCGTCTCCTCCAATAAACGGACACATGGTGGACTCGACAAACCAGTTCTTCAGATTCGGGATGAAATACGCGCTTTCCACTTCCCTTCCCTGGATCGCCATAAGATCCTTGCCTTGTCCCGATAAAAGGCCTGTTATGATCTTGCGGATCTGGAGCCCGTTCTCGTGAAAAACAGGATCCAGCGCCTTCATCCGGTATCCTTTGTGAAGCAGATCGTCCACCAGTATCACCGGCCGGCCGAAGGAATGTATGGTCCTCACCTGATCCGGTATGGCCGCATACATCGGGTATTCCTCGATGGTAAAGCTGTCCAGAGCCGGCGAAAACATCTTTTCCGTATGAAGTGTTTTTGTGACCGTATTAGGAACTGCCATGCCTCGCAGGATCTTGCCGAACGGCACGCACATGCATTCTCCGAGCTGACGCACTTTCAGTGGATAATTAGGCACGTGATTGGCCTCTGTCACCATATCAACGATCTTGTGGTTGATGATCCCTGCATTAAAAGACAGCACCAGGTTACCCGGATTGAGCCCGGTAAGAGCCATCTGCATATCTCCATGTGCTTTTTCCAGCACTGTGCGTATTTTCGGTGTCGTATTGAACGGCTTTTTCAGTACGGTCTCCATATTGTCGATGACCGCGATCGGCTCCTTCATATTCACTTCGTACAGATCACGCCTGCCGTCTCCTGCACCCATTTCTACAAACCCCTGCCGCAGCAGAAGTTCCCGGATCGATTTGTGAAGTTCCTGCTCAAGGGGATGATATATAGCATAAGTAAGGTCTCCTGCTACCGCCTGCGCCAGCACTTCTGTCAGTATATGCTGCAAAAGGTTTCTCATATCGACTTTTGTGCTTCCGTAAAGGCCACGGATGATAAGCATCCTTCCCGTAGCCTTCTGGCGCAGATATGCCGCGATATCGATATCCTGAAACTCCCGGTAAAGATCACCTGTCTCGATCTCGTTGACCGCTGCCAGAGCCTGGATCTTCCCGGAACTGTCACGGATAACGGCAGTCTTAACATCGCTGCGATCCATATATCTGCAAAGTTCCTGCAGGGATTCCGCTCTGAGGTGCACGTCGCTGCTCAGCTTCTTCAGCACGGTGCTTTCCCGGTGCTCCAGCGGTTCAATGACGATGTTTTTTCGTTCCAGCACATTCTTGTACTGTGGTTCACGCAGGTACAGGCTGTTGTCATAGATATAGTTCTGCGCCACCGGATCGATCAGATTGGAAATATCGCGATCCCGGTCGATATTTTCACGGATCCTGGTAGAGCTGATATCTTCCAGATATACCGGCAGCGTCAGCTCCTGGATCTTTCCCGTCATCCGTGCATAATTCTTCTGAAGTTTCTCGCGATCCTCGTTTCCGGCTTCCAGCGTTTCTCTTCTGAATACCAGATGATTCATACTGTGTATGGAATATTCCGAAGGCTCCGCACGGTAGGAGGATGCATTGGTGATCACATCACTTCCGACTACCATGTAGAGTTCCCGTCCCGGGAAAATTTCCCGCAGCCGTTTTAAATCATCGGGATTGGCGATATTCACCGGCAGATCGTCCGGGAACAGATAAACGTCCGGTTCATCCGCCACCGACATTTCGATGATCTTGCGCCGGATCTTTCTCGGCTGCGTCTTCTTTGACCAGGAGAACTCATCCAGTGCCAGGTACACTTCGAATCCCGCATCACGGATCGCCTGTACGATTCCCTTATGACTGAGAGAAAACGGGTCGAAAGTTCCCGGGAAAAAGGCCGCTGTCCTGTTTTCCGGAAGGATCATGCTGCCCTTTTGAAAATGATATTCCGAAATAAACCGGTAAATATGATTCAATGCTGCCGCATTGGTGAGGAAATTCATGTCGAATCCCCGTTCTTCCATGATCAGCGTCAGCAGTTTCTTGTATATCACCTGAAATATGGCAAATATCTCGTCCTGACTGAGTTTGCTGCTGCCGAAAATATACTGCCCGATGACTAGAAACGCCTCCTGACGCACCACTTCATGGTAGTCTGCCAGGCCTTTCAGCAGCATGCCCAGCATCGTCTGTTTTCTCGCTTCATACACTTCTTCCGGTTCTTCCTGGCGCGTCCGGTATCCGGAATAATTTCTTAAAGTCTCCCCGAGAGTATCCAGAGCAACTGATGCGATCCGGTCATTGGTGCTTTCTATAAGCTCCTGCAGCGTTGCGATAAATTCGTCCAGTTCGCCCGGATCCAGATGCAATGCCAGTTCTCCCAGGTATTCCGGAATGTATTTTGAAAACTGATACTCTCCTATTTCCAGCCCCTTGGTCAGCTCTATCACGATTTCATTGATCTGTTCCATCGGCAAAGCGCGTGCGATACGCAGCAGTCCTCTTCCTGCCTTATGACGCACCGTTACTCGCTCGCTCACCTTGATCAGGTTAGAAAAATGGGCTGCCAGATGGAAGATCTGGCTCTTCATTCCCCGCTCCATTATATAATCCAGAAGAAAATCAATGTTGACTGTCTTAACGACCCACGGTGTTCCCACTTTGAGGTTTTCACGGAAGATCCGCGATACCGCATCCTCTTTCAGATCATCATCATAGGCGATATGATCGATCCGCTCCTGACAGACCTTCGCTCCGGCCTCATCTCCTATATTGTGAAGCAGCTTACAAGTGAGGTAAGCCACACTGATGTGACTGGTCATTTCCTCCGTATTCTGCAAAATTTCCCGTATGGAGCCTGATGTTTCCTCCGTCTGTACTACCTGTGAGATGGCTTCCGCCGCTCGCAGAGCGCCCAGCTTGATCTCAATAGGATCTCTGGCAGAAACTGCAGCTGCAAACCTGAGCACCTGCAGTCTATCTTCCCTGCGGAACACACAGCGTGGTACGTTCACCACCGAATCCAGCAGCACGAAAACTCCGCTGTCTTCCGCATCATAAGACTGGAATAATGCAAAATACTTTTCCATGTACTGCATTCTCTTATCCGGCTCAGTATTTTCCAGAAGTCCGCGGATCACCACCTTCAGCGTGTATCCGATCCAGCTTCTATGCTGATCGGTAGCACGATAATCCGGGGAAACGATCATGTTCAGGTATTTTCCCCAGACTGAAATGCTATCCTGTGCGCCACTTCTGCTCACGTTATCAGGCAGTTCTTTCCGGTATACATCATCGTAGTTGGCAATGATCTGACCCAACAAAGCTCCCGCCTGTCTGCGGATATCGCCTTCCCTGTGGGACAGCAGATCATACAGAAAATGGATCGTAAGCTGTTTCTCGTGTTTGGTCATATAAGTGAAATATTCTGACAGGATGTTCAGGTATGCCCGCAGACTTTTCCACTTTTTCTCGCTCCGTGCAGCTTCCAGCAGATTTCCAAATGCAAGCTCATTGTTAAAAATACTCATGATCTTCATATTATGCTGGATCGCTGTATACTTCAACTGCTCCACCACCGCATCACCGGCCAGAAGGACCGTGTCTTCTCTGCGACTAGAATTTGGCTTCACAGGACCGGCAGTCACATCTGTTTCGATCCCCATATCCTTCAGATAATTTTCAAAGTCTTTCAGCTTGGCATAAACCCGTTCATAACGCTGTTTTTTCGCAGCATCTACATTATCCAGTTTGTGAAGGATCACCTCAAAAGACTGATCCAGCGTATAAAAACAAACATGCTCTGCCCCATCTTCGCGTATGCTCTTTACACGAAAATCAGCATAGATCAGCAGCAGGGATTCCGCGGAAAGGTTTTCAAGTTCCAGGTCCCATGTGGAATGGTTGCTGGCAATATGAGCCGTCATAGGCATCTTTTCCCGGATCAAAAGTTCATTGGTATAATAGTAGTGGAGATAAGGAATCCGCTTCTCCTCTTTCGGAGAGCATCCGAACTTTCCCAGATCGTGACATGCCGCCGCCGAAGAAACGAGAGCCAGATCCACCGGTATATCCGTCTCTGCCAGCTGTTTTCCAATAAACAGTGCCACGTAATGCACGCCCCCGATATGCCCCACAGTATTGAACGGTGTGATTTCCCGGCTGATCCGCATGAATTCATAGATATAATGATCGTTCCAGAATTTTCGCAGCCTGTCATACTCCCTGGCAGTCACACATCCGTCCGTCGCCTCTTTTGGCAGAAGATCCAGATCATCTACCGGCGAGAACTCTCGGTGTTCCCGCTCATACGCCAGCATCGCACGATAATTTTCCAGGAAAAACAAGACGGCCCGTCTGCGGTCTTCCGTCACTTCTGCCGAAAAATTTTCAGGATACAAGGAGGCTTTAACTGAATCACAAATAAAATGCAGCCATCCACCTTCTGGAGGATCCGCCAGTTTGTCCAGAACCGGTTCAACAGCCTGAACCATACCAGCCGCCGTAAAATCTTTTTCACGAGCCAGTTCTGTCAACCGTCTGCGCCAGCCTGCCGATGAGAGAAGTTTGATCATATCTTTCTTTTCCATCTTGAGATTTCGAAGAAATCTTTTGCTCATGATTTTATGCTCTGCCATTTTCTCTAATGTATGGATCATCCTGTTCCACCTCGCTTTGTATCTGTTTTATACTATATCATACCACATTTTCCAGCTTTTTTTAAGCACTATCCTTCCTGAGATCCTGATCCATTCTGCTATTTTGCAAAGGTTTTACACGCCTTTCACAAGGTATTTGATTTTGCATAAAAAGTATTCATTTTCGTAACATTTATCTGAAAATTACAACATTTGGCAACTTACGATTAAATCCATTGACTGTATCATGCGCGAGTGCTATATTTAACTTAACAAGGCATTACTAACTTTGTAATATTGAAATAGGAGAGAAATAGAAATGTCAAATTATGTTGAAAGATGTATTGAACTTTGTAAGCAGAAGAACCCTGGCGAAGTAGAATTTCACCAGACAGTTGAAGAAGTACTGTCTTCTCTGACTCCGGTTATCGAACAGCATCCGGAATATGAAGAAGCAGCTCTTCTCGAAAGATTGACTGAACCTGAAAGAGGAGTTACTTTCAGAGTAGTATGGGTTGACGACGCTGGTAAAGTACAGGTTAACAAGGGTTACAGATATCAGTTCAACAGCGCAATCGGACCTTACAAAGGCGGTCTGAGATTCGCACCGAACGTATATCCTGGAATCATCAAGTTCTTAGGATTCGAACAGATCTTCAAGAACAGTCTGACTGGACTTCCTATCGGCGGCGGCAAGGGCGGTTCTGACTTCGATCCGAACGGCAAATCCGACGCAGAAGTAATGAGATTCTGCCAGGCATTCATGACTGAGCTGTACAGACACATCGGACCTAACACTGACGTTCCTGCTGGAGACCTGGGTGTAGGCGGCAGAGAAATCGGCTACCTCTTCGGCCAGTACAAGAGAATCGTTGACAAGTATGAAGGCGTTCTGACTGGTAAGGGCATCCCGTTCGGCGGACTGCTGGGAAGATCTGAAGCTACTGGATTCGGTATCGTATGGTACGCAGAAGAAATGCTGAAGGCTAACGGCGAAGACATGAAGGACAAAGTTGTTGGTATTTCCGGATTTGGTAACGTAGCATGGGGTGCTGCTTGGAAACTGCAGCAGTTAGGCGCTAAGTGCGTAACGATCTCCGGACCGGACGGATACATCTACGATCCTGAAGGAATCAGCACTGATGAAAAGGTTGCATTCCTCCTCGAACTGAGAGGATCTGGCAAGAACATCTGCGCTCCTTACGCAGAAAAGTTCCCAGAAGCTAAGTTCGTTGCCGGCAAGAAGCCTTGGGGCGTATGTCAGGACTTCGACGTTAAGGTTGACCTGTTCATCCCTTGCGCTATGCAGAACGACGTACACATGGCAGACGCTGAGAACATCGTAGCTTCCGGCTGCAAGTTCTACTGCGAAGGTGCTAACATGCCTACAACTAACGAAGCTCTCGTTTACCTGATGGACAAAATGACAGCTGTTGGTCCTGCTAAGGCAGCTAATGCTGGCGGCGTTGCTTGCTCCTGCATCGAAATGGGACAGAACGCTGGTCACACTGTATATCAGCACGAAGACGTTTACACTCAGCTGCACCAGATCATGAGAAACATCTACAATGCATGTGCAGGTGCTGGTGAAAAGTACTATGGCGACAAGAACGCTCTGGTACAGGGTGCTAACATCGCTGGTTTCGAAAAGGTTGCTGAAGCTATGATGGCTCAGGGTTTAGTATAAACATTGATTTGCATATTAAATAGAAACCTATAAAAAAAAGAATCCTCGTCCTGAGGGTTCTTTTTTTATGGATTCTGTCTTATACTTAATACGACAACTATTATACATATCGCAAGGAGGATTTACTATGACAGCTCTTACAATGCTAGTAACATATAAAGCAAAACCAGGTATGCGTCAGACATACGTTCAGCAACTGCGCAGCAGCGGTATCCTGAAAAAAATCCGTGAAGAAAACGGATGTCTCAGTTACGACTTTTATTTTTCAGAAGAAGATGAAAACACCCTGCTTCTGGTAGAACAGTGGCAGGATGCAGATTGCCAGAAAATCCATTTAGAACAGCCTCATATGAAAGAAGCCATGGCTGTTAAAGAACAATATATCGATCAGACATCGGTAGTCAAAGCCAGTACATTATAATGGCTTTACCAGGCTCTTAAACACGACGGTGCTGTCCGAAAGTTCCCCGACCACATGCTGGCTGGTTCCACCGTCAGCATAGTCTGCAGCTTTCGGATCAGCTTTTTCAGCATCCGTATAAAGCAGGATCTCATCATCCAGCACGGTTTCCTTCGCAAAATGTATCGTCACTTCTCTGTGTGCAGAAGTTCCCAGAGTTTCATCGATCATGACCGCATAGCGTGCATTGTTGACGTGCTGGTTTTTATCCAGATCATCTTCTGTCACATGATACAGCATCTGCGGATCATCCCCCTCTTCCGGCATCCACCGGATCTTTTCAATCCCCGCATCAAAAGGTTCGTGATCGATGCATTCACCCGGCACCTCGATATCCGTGCGCTCAGGACGCCGCGTTTTGAAATTGAGGATACACCACTGGCTGGTCGCTGCCGCAACCACATCTCCATTCTTATCCCACAGATAATAATCCCGATAAAACAGGATTCCTTTTTTCGGACGCGGATAAGTTCCCAGGTGATATGATTCCCCGGGATCCACCCGTTTATAGACCACGTATTTGATCTTCGTCATGACCCAGATACGATTCTGGGCGATCATCTGTTCAAATCCCATATCCAGACTGTCTACATGAGCCGATGCGATCGTTTCAAATGCATGCAAAAGACTGTTCCCACGGATCCATCCATGTTCTTCCACATCCTGCTCAGTCAATGTAATATCCCACTCGTAGCCGCTTACCTGCAGCTTTCGATTTTCTTCTTGTATTTCCTGCATCATTTCTGTATGTTCCTTGTCCATGTCCTTTACCATGTTTCTATTCGATGGATTTAAGTGCTTCTGCCATATTGATCCGGCGCATCTTCCGTCTCAGGATCAGATCCACGATCACGGAGAATCCGATGACCGTCAGTACCGTAAAGACATAACTTGCCGGTTCAATGATTTCATTAAACGATACTGCATCTACGACGATCCTGGACATGATGAACTTGTGAAGCACATAACCTGTCGGCAGCCCTGCAACGATACCGATCAGCACCAGGATAAAGTTTTCACGGAACACGTAAGACCCCATCTCCCGCGGATAAAACCCCAGCACTTCTATGGTAGCGATCTCCCGCACACGCTCTGTCAAATTGATATTACCCAGGTTAAAAAGAACGATAAATGCCAGTGCTCCCGCACATCCAATTACCAGAATAACGATATAATTCAGACTCACCATCATATCGCTTACCCGCTTCTCGATATCTTTATTTATAGAAATCGCAATGATATCGTCGTATTTATTGAGATTTTCCGACAGCTTATAGACCCCGGTACCCTTTGCAGCCGTCAAAAATGCTGCCGTCGGGTCATAAGTTTTTCCAAAGTCATCCTCGTAAGTCTGCCCGTTGATATAAATATAATTGGAAACGTAGTTCCAGTAAATCCCGGAAACCGTCAGCTGTACCGATTTCGTATCGTCGTATTTTACAGTCAGCTGATCTCCTTTTTTTAGACTCAGCATCTCAGCCAGTTTATTGTTGATGACCGCTTCTCCTGTTTTCGGATAAGCGATCTTCCTGCCGTCCTTCGTCCGGAAAGATACAGCCTTCGTAATGCGGTTGTCATCGGAAATCATCAGGTTGCACGATTTGTTCACGCCGCCGCCTTCAGCGTCCACAGAAGACTGCTGCAGCACCGCCATATTGGAGATCTGATCTCCATACTGACTTTCGATCTTCGCCTGCTCCTCCTCATCCAGCGTCTTGGAAAACGCTGCTGCCATATCATATTTTTCGATCTGAGAATACTGATGCTGTGCGATACCTCCCACAGAATCATAAATGCCGAATCCGGCCAGAACCAGCGCCGTACAGCCTCCGATCCCCAGTATCATCATGATCATCCGTTTCTTGTAACGAAAGATATTCCTGGCGGAAACCTTATGTAAGAATTTCATGCGCTTCCACAAAACTCCGATACGTTCCAGTAAGATCCTCTTGCCAGCCTTCGGAGCTTCCGGTCTTAGAATCTCCGCAGGAGTGCTCTTCATCTTGCTCCGGCACGCAAACCAGGTGGTCCCCAGAGAACAGATCAGCGATACTGCCAGAGAAATCAAAGCCAGCGGCCAGTTGAAATAGAATTCCACCGGAGCAAATCCGAACATCATGCCGTAAGCAGTCCAGATCGCATAAGGAAAATACTTCGAACCAGCCAGGAATCCTCCGACGCAGCCGATCATGGCAGCAGATCCCGAATAGACCATATACTTCCACATGATCTTCCCACGAGTATATCCCAGCGCCCGCAGAGCGCCGATCTGTGTCCGCTCCTCATCGATCATCCGCGTCATCGTCGTCGAGCACACCAGCGCTGCGATCAGGAAAAAGAACACCGGGAAAACCTTGGCAACGCTGTTAACGATCTCTGCGTTGCTCTCAAAGGAATCGTACCCGATATTGTCTTTTCTCGTCTGCACGTAAAGCTCCGGCTCTTTGATCTTCGAAAGCTGCTCCTTCGCATCATCCAGTTCCTTCTGTCCGTCTTCCAGTTCCTGCTCTGCAGCAGCAAACTGCGAGTCAGCCGTCTTTTTGCCGTTGAAATACTGTAAATATCCGCTCTGGATCTCTTTTTCTCCCTCAGACAGCTTTTTTTCCTGTTCTGAGATCTGCTGCAGTCCGCTTTCTATCTGCGCAGCACCTCCCTGCATCTGCTGAAGCTGACCCTTCATCTGTTCGATCTGCTCCTGCGGAACGCCTGATCCCGGCGATTCTGCCGCCGTGATGGCCTCCTGCAGCAGCTTGATCTGTCCTGTCAGCTGCGTCTGCTGCGCTGTCAGTTCTGATCTTTTTGTTTTCAGCTGCTGTTTTCCGCTGCTGATCTCGCTCGATTTACTGTCTAAAGTACTCTTGGACTCCCTCAGTTTACCATATGTGCTGGCCTTCTGCTGTTCCAGCTTCTGTCTTCCGCTGTCCAGCTCCGCCTGTCCGCTGTCGATCTTCTCCTGTGCCTCTGCCAGGATCTCGTCATATCTCTCCTGCCCCCGCTCTTTTGCAGCAGCCTCGATAGGATCCTTTGCAGCCTTGATATTCTTATCATAAGTATCAGAAAACACGAATCCCTGCTTTTCGCATGTCAGCAGCATCTCCGTGTAATACTCCGAAGTAAATGCCCCCCGCGGCATGTACACATATGCCGTGATCCTTCCATCGCCAAGAGACGTGGTGCCACGTTCTTCTTTCATGATATAGTTAGGCGAATTGACGATGCCGACGATCTTGTAGCTCCCATAAGTAAACTGCTCCTTGCCATCCGCATCGTTCTCATCTGTTATTTTGATGGTTTTTTCCAGATCTTTACCGCTGAAAAAGTGACTGTCTGCCACGCATTCATTGTCAGCCTCCGGCAGGCGGCCCTTTTCCAGTTTCGGCAGATTGATATCCGCTGTCATGGAATGAGCTTTTAAAATAATGGAATTGCCGTCTCTGTCCTGAGAAAAAAAATCAGCTGTCACAGAGCCTTCAGCCTCTGCCACAGCATCTACCTTCTGCAAAGCCTTCTCGTCATCTTCCGTAAATCCGTAAGTCGAAATCAGCCGGTAATCGTACATATTCTGATCCTGTACATACTTATCCAGCGTTTCCATCATGGACCCCTTGGTATTCTTTACACCGGCAAAAAAACCGACACCGAGGGCGATGATGGCCATGATCGCGATATATCTTCCCAGACTTCCGAAAATCGTCCGCCTTATATTTTTATTGTACACATTGCGCGTCATACAACAAACACCTCGCTGCCTTTACCATTCGATATTTTCAATGGATTCCGGATTCTCATTGATAGATACGGAGGCCACTGTACCATTCTTGATCTTCACCACGCGATCCGCCATCGCCGTCAAAGCCGAATTATGAGTAATGATCACCACGGTCATTCCGCTCTTTCGGCACGTATCCTGCAGCAGCTTCAAGATCGCTTTTCCTGTTTCATAATCCAAAGCCCCGGTCGGCTCATCGCAAAGAAGCAGTTTCGGGTTCTTTGCCAGTGCTCTGGCGATCGCTACCCTCTGCTGCTCACCACCAGAAAGCTGTGCCGGAAAGTTCAACGCACGATCTGCAAGGCCTACCTGCTTCATGACAGCCATACTATCCAGCGGATCCTTCGAAAGCTGGGATGCGATCTCTACGTTCTCTACCGCTGTCAGGTTCGGTATCAGATTATAAAACTGGAACACAAAACCGATGTCAAAACGCCGATACGTTGCCATCTGTTTTTCGTTAAGAGTAGAGATATCTCTGCCGTCCAGCAGTACATGACCTTCCGTCAAAGTATCCATCCCGCCCAGAATGTTAAGAAGCGTTGTTTTTCCCGCTCCCGACTGTCCTACCACAACGCAGATCTCACCCTTTTCGATCTTGAAACTGACGTTGTGCAGTGCCCGTACCTCAACGTCCCCTGTTTTATATACTTTTCCTACATTCTCAAAGGTTACAAAGGCCATATGCGGCACGCTCCTTTCTGGTTTTCTGGTTCCTTCATTTTACCATAAAAACAGACCGGATTCAATTGTCGTCTGCGCTTACGATCGTTCCGCCGCCCACGACCACATCGCCGTCATACACCACAACAGCCTGTCCTGCGGTGATGGCGCGCTGCGGCTCATCAAATTCCACCCTTACTCGTCCGTCATCTTCTGCAAAGACCGTTGCCGGAGCCTCCTTCTGATTATAACGCACTCTCGCAGCTGCGCGAAGCTTTGCAGGAGGCTTGTCGCATGCGATCCAGTTAAAATCCTCTGCCATCAAACTCTTCGCATAAAGATGATGACCAGGACAAAGCACGATCCTGTTACGCGTCACATCCTTTTCCTTGACGTACATCGGCTGAGGAAATGCGATCCCAAGCCCCTTTCGCTGACCTGCCGTGTATCCGATGATCCCGCGATGCTGCCCCAGCACGCGACCCTGTTCATCCACAAAATCCCCCGGTTCATACACTTTTCCCGTATATCTCTCAATGAATCCCACATAGTCACCGTCCGGTGCGAAACAGATGTCTTGACTGTCTCTTTTGGCTGCATTCCGAAGCCCCAGTTCTTCCGCGATTTCCCGCGTCTCGCTCTTGGCCAGTCCGCCCAGCGGAAGCCGTGTGTGCGCCAGCTGCTCCTGTGTCATAGCATACAGCACGTAACTCTGATCCTTTGTCGGATCCAGCCCCTTTTTCAGCAGGTATCTTCCACTGCCATCTTTTTCTATACGGCTGTAATGACCTGTTATGATAATATCTCTGCCCAGTTCCTTCCCCCGCACAAACAGCTGAGAAAACTTGATATACCTGTTGCAGTCGATGCATGGATTAGGCGTTTCTCCCCGCTCATAAGCAGCGATAAACCGGTCGATGACCTGCCTGCTGAAATCCTCCGTATAGTTGAAAACGTAATACGGAATATCCAGCTTCAATGCTACGCTCCTGGCGTCCTCCACGTCCGACAGACTGCAGCAGCTCTTTTCGCAGGAGATCCCCGCCGTCTCATTTTCGAAGAGACGAAGCGTTACCCCTATGACGTCCATCCCTTCTTTTTTTGCAAAATACGCAGCCACACTGCTGTCCACACCACCGCTCATCGCGACGATTGCCTTTTCGCTCATTATACCTCCCCCTTTTTCTGCAAAGCACGCGCCAGCCGATCCATCGCTTCCTTTAAAGTGCTCCGCGGGCAAGCGATGTTGATTCGTTCAAAACCAGCTCCTTCTGCACCGAACATAGTTCCCGTATCCAGCCAGAGCCTGGCATCGTCAACGATGAGTTTTCTCTGCTCTACCTCAGAAAGATCCAGCTCACGCAGGTCCAGCCATACCAGATAAGTACCCTCTGGTTCGATGAGTCTGATCCCAGGGAGGTCCTCTTTGATCCGCTGCCGCAGATACGTCAGGTTATCAGTCAGATACCTTTTAAGATCCTGCAGCCAGTCCTCTCCTTCTTCATATGCCGCCTGACATGCCGCCAGCCCCATCATGTTGAGATTACCGTAGCCCGTCTGATCGATTGCTCTGCGCATGGCTCGCCTCAGTTTCTGATCGGGAACAAAAATATTGGAGACCTGCAGTCCAGCCAGATTGAAAGTCTTGCTTGGTGCTGTACATAAGATCGTCCGCTCTGCCAGCTGCGGGGAAATCGATGGAAACACCGTATGGGTCAGACCCGCATATGTAAAATCGCTGTGGATCTCATCGCTGACAACAATCACATCGTATTTCTCGCACAGCCGGCCTGCCGCCGCCAGTTCATCCTTTGTCCAGACTCGTCCCACCGGGTTATGGGGACTGCACAGAATGAAGAGCTTGACGTCATGTTCTCTGATTTTCCGTTCCATGTCATCGAGATCCATCCGGTATCTGCCGTTTTCTAAAACGAGAGGACTGTTGACACATTCCCGGTCATTGGACAGGATCGTATTGCGAAACGGATAATATACCGGCTGCTGGATCATAACTCCATCTCCCGGCTCAGTGAACGCCCGGATCGCTGCCGCGATGGCGAACACAACTCCTGGAGTTTTGACGAGCCATTCTTTTTTCGGCTTCCATCTAAAATGAGTGCTGTACCACTTCTGTACTGCTGCAAAATAGTCGTCTCTGCTGTTGCTGTAGCCATAGATACCGAAACGGCTGATTTCTGCCAGCCTTTGTCTTACTGTCTCTGGTGCTTGAAAATCCATATCTGCCACCCAGAGCGGGAGCACATCCTCCGGCATACCACATTCTGCTGCGAAATCATATTTGACTGAATTCGTATTTCTGCGGTCTATCACCTTATCAAAATCGTGTTTCATCTATATCAACCCCTTCTATCCCGGCACGATTTTCTGCAAAAGCCTGTCATTTCACGGCAATAAGCAGAAAGCTTTTCTGAAAAAAAGTTCATCTATCGCTGCTTTTTCAGAAAATCACAAAGGGATGATAGTATGCTCCAATCCCTGGTGCCTGATGGTCTTCCAGAAACAGCTATTTGATGCATATTCATGCTATCTTATGACTATTATACATGCTTACTGTGCCTTCAGAACAAGCTTTTGAGTCCCGACATCCTCACCTATGCAAGCTTTTCTGTTTTTGCTTTAAAAAACAGTGAATTTCGAGCATTGGAAAAATACGGGATTGCCCAAATATCCATCCTATCTCTGCAAATATTCCCGGAGCTGCTGCTCGTCCTTCTCCTCCAGCATTTTCTCCCCTGCCAGGGACTCCATGTGATGGGTAAACTCATGGTACAATGTCTCCCGCATCTGCTCGATCCAAGCCTCCCGGCTCCGGCCCTTCATCACCTCGCAAAACGACCCGTAGTAGATCTCGATCAACCTCCCCATGGACGAGCTGTGCACATACATTCCCAGAACCCACAGATCATCAGCCTTCGCATAAGGGCTCTTCCGCTTCTCCGGCAAAATCAGGATCCCGCCGTTCAGTTCCCTGTAAAACTCCTCCGGCAGTTCCTCCGCAATCTGATCCATAGCTTCTTCAAATTCATCTATCGTCATCATAGCTTCTCTCCCAATTTAATCTTTCAAGGAATATTTTCTTTATTATAAAAAAATTTTCATCAAGATACAAGGATCATACCTTTTATAAGTCGTCCCGGGAACTTAAATCCGTCATACCTAGAAAAAAGCTTCTGCGGTCTGTCCCACAGAAGCTTTTTTCTGGTTGGTTGATTTATTGAGTTTATTCTCCAAATAATGGAGTAGAGTAGTATCTGTCACCTGTATCCGGCAGAAGAGCTACGATGTTCTTACCCTTGTTTTCCGGTCTCTTAGCCAATTCAATAGCTGCGTGGAGAGCTGCGCCGGCAGAGATGCCTACCAGGATGCCTTCTTCCTTGGCGATTTCCTTGCCCTGTGCGAATGCATCGTCATTTTCTACCGTGATGATCTCGTCATAGATCTTGGTGTTGAGAGTGTCCGGAACGAATCCAGCACCGATTCCCTGAATCTTATGAGCACCGCTCTTGCCTTCAGAGAGGACCGGAGAGCCGGCTGGTTCTATTGCAACGACTTTCACGTCCGGATTCTGAGATTTCAGGTATTCACCAACTCCTGTCAGCGTACCACCGGTGCCGACGCCTGCAATGAAGATATCCACTTTACCATCTGTGTCTTTCCAGATTTCAGGACCAGTCGTTTCGCGATGCGCCTTCGGGTTTGCCGGGTTTACGAACTGTCCCGGAATGAAAGCTCCTTCAATTTCTTCTGCCAGTTCTTCTGCCTTTGCGATCGCACCTTTCATTCCCTTGGATCCCTCTGTCAGAACGATTTCTGCACCATACGCTTTCAGAATGTTTCTTCTTTCTATACTCATGGTCTCAGGCATAGTCAGGATAGCACGGTAACCCTTGGCTGCTGCGATTGCTGCAAGTCCGATCCCGGTATTTCCGGATGTCGGCTCGATGATCACAGAACCTTCCTTCAGCTTTCCGGTTGCTTCTGCATCCTCGATCATAGCCTTTGCGATCCTATCCTTAACGCTTCCTGCTGGATTGAGATATTCCAGTTTTACCAGAATATGCGCATCCAGATCATTTGCTTTTTCTACGTTTGTCAGTTCTACTAACGGAGTATTTCCGATCAATCCTAAGATTCCTTTATAAATATTAGCCATTTTGCTCACCTATCTCTTTCTTTCAAACAATTTCTATCGTGGATTATAGTTTATTTCCCCGCCCTGATACGGGCGGGGTCTGTTGTAAATTAACCGTTGAAGGCCTGATCCAGGTCTGCAATGATGTCGTCGATATTTTCTGTACCGATGGACAGTCTGATAGTATTCGGTTCGATTCCCTGATCGTGCAGCTCTTCCGCAGTCAGCTGGGAGTGAGTTGTACTTGCCGGGTGGATTACCAGAGATTTCACGTCTGCTACGTTAGCCAACAGAGAGAAGATCTGCAGTCTGTCAATAAAGTCTTTCGCATCCTGTTCGCTGCCCTTGATGTTAAATGTGAAGATGGAACCAGCACCGTTCGGGAAGTACTTGTCATACAGATCCTTGTAGCCATTTTCCGGCAGAGACGGATGGTTGATCTTTTCTACCTTCGGGTTGTTCTTCAGGTATTCGATTACTTTCTTCGTGTTTTCCACGTGTCTTTCTACTCTCAAAGACAGTGTTTCCAATCCCTGCAGCAGGAGGAACGCATTGAACGGAGAAAGAGTTGCTCCTGTATCTCTCAGAAGGATCGCACGGATCTTCGTTACGAATGCTGCCGGGCCAACTGCTTCTGTAAAGGATACTCCGTGGTAGCTCGGGTTTGGATCTGTGATAGAAGCAAACTTACCGCTTGCTGCCCAGTCAAACTTACCGCTGTCGATGATCGCACCACCTAGTGTAGTTCCGTGTCCGCCGACGAACTTAGTCAGGGAGTGGATTACGATGTCAGCTCCGTGTTCGATCGGACGAATGAGGTTTGGCGGAGTGAAAGTGCTGTCTACAACAAGTGGAATTGCATTGTCATGTGCGATCTTAGCAACCTTGTCGATATCGATCAGGTTGGAGTTCGGATTTCCCAGAACTTCGATGAGGATCGCTTTAGTGTTCGGCTGAACAGCCTTTTCAAAGCTGCCTTCTTCATCCGGATCAACGAATGTCGTTGTGATGCCGTAATCCGGAAGCGTATGCTCCAGCAGATTGTATGTTCCACCGTAGATCGTCTTGGCTGCTACGATGTGATCTCCTGCGTGAGCCAGGTTCTGCAGCGTGTAGGAAATAGCTGCTGCACCGGATGCCACAGCCAGAGCTGCAACACCGCCTTCCAGAGCTGCCAGTCTCTTTTCGAGAACGTCCTGTGTGGAGTTTGTCAATCTGCCGTAGATGTTACCTGCGTCTGCCAGTCCGAATCTTGCTGCCGCATGATCGGAATTGCGGAACACGTAAGATGTTGTCTGATAGATCGGAACTGCTCTTGCGTCCGATGCCGGATCAGGAGATTCCTGTCCGATATGCAGCTGCTTCGTTTCAAATGCCCAGTTTTCTGTATTCTTAATATTTGCCATTGTTGTTTACCTCTTTTATCTTTATTTTAATACTCTTTACTCTCAATTTATTTGATCGCGGCTCTCTTTGACCAGACAGCCGACTCATTTGCAATAACTCAATTCCTCAACACCCCGTATCATAAACTCGGATGTGCTCTGCTTCTGCTAACAGCAACACATTCGATCATCTCGCTGTCCTTGAAGTATAAATTTTGTTTTCATGAATATGTCGCCTCCTTTTCGCTTTGTTTTCCGATTGTTATTTTTCCTATCGGTTTAGTATGGATACATACTAACACCTATATTCCTATCTGTCAACAGGTATTTTGATTTTTTTTCGTTATTTCTGCAAAAAATTTTCCGCCAGCTTTTTTTGACAAGTCAAACTGCACTCTACCGCACCGCTCTCCCATCTTCTGCAAAGCACCCTGCGCCAGTCTTTATATAAAAAAAGAACGCTTGCGACATGTATTCATCATATACTGCTCCTTCGTCTGCGTTCTTTCTGTTTCTTTTATTCTTTTATATGCTGTAGTCGTTTCCGACCAGTTCCTGCTGCCTATCCAGCAGATCCTGCAAAGTGACGCTGTCTACATAATCGTTGATCACCTTATCCAGTCCTTCCCAAAAATTAATCGTAGTACACATGGAACTGCGCGGACACATATTCTCATCATCTTCCAGACATGCTACCGGAGAAAGACTTCCCTCTGTTGTTCGCAGAATATCTCCAATCGTGTATTCCTTCGGAGCTTTGGCCAACTTATAGCCACCTCCGTTTCCACGGGAACTTTTCAAATATCCTGACCGCTTCAGCAGGATAATGATCTGTTCCAGATATTTTAATGTGATTCCCTGTCTTTCGGAAACATCCTTTAAAGGAATGTATTCCCCTGTATTATTCACTGCCAGATCCAGCATGACACGGATGGCATAACGACCTTTTGTTGATACTTTCATTGGATTCCCTCCCGTTCTTACCTCCTAAATATACCATATGTTTAGTAGGATTACAATAAGATTGTCTAAAAAAGTATCTGCAGAAGCTTTCTTTTCTATACGTCCGTGACATGCAGACAATCGTCATATTATTTTCCATTCCTGTTTTGAAAAAATTCCTTTGCATTTGCCGACATTTCTTCCAGTTCTTCCTTCGATAACTCCGGCAGTCTTTGCAGACGATCCGAAAAAGACGCCAGCGTATCCTTCTGCCGGATCTGAATCAGCTGATTATAATAATTGACGATCACCCCTGTAACTAGTGCGATCACCACGATCGAATAGGCCGTCAGAAGCACCGAAACCACCTTTGCAGAAAAGGTCGTAACGACGATATCGCCAAACCCCGCCGTCGAAATAACGGCGTAGCAGTACCACAGCGCATCGACAAATCTGTTGATACCCGGTTCCACAATCTGTATGATCAGTGCTGCGATCACCACAAATACCAGATAGGTCAGCAAAATTTTATCCGCATGCGTTCGAACTAATATTGATTTTAAAACATGTAATCGTCTCATTTTTTACCTCATCAGAACCTCTCGGTCATGTAGTATCCTGCCTGTTTTCTATAAGTCGTCTTTATATTTTTTTCGATTATATAATAATCTTCGAACTTCCATGATATCATCGATCACAACATAAAAGACAATATAGTTCTTTACATAAATATGATAAATTGTCCAGATCATCTTCAAACAAAGGTAAAATCTTCACTCTGTATTTTTTATCTTCCATTCACACGCTCCCGTGCTCTATCGAAAACTTCCTCCACCGTATATCTCTCGTCATCTGCTTCTGCAGCTTTATCAGCTTCATCCAGCTTTAACTCGATATCATCCGTTAGCGCCGCATACTGCTGCAGATCCATCACTACCATAGTTCCATATCCGTTCTTCGTCAGATATACCGGATCACCCTGTTTTACAATCGACTCAATTTCTGTAAAATTATTTCTTAAATCCGATACAGGTCTTATATTTATCATAGTTTTTACCTCCTCTCTATGGCGCAATTTTATCATAATAAAGATAATATTTCAACAAATTCATGAAAGTTTCCTGTAACTACAGGCTCCGGGCTTTCCATTTCTTTGCAGCAGGAAAGCAGTGCCTCTCCTGCATCTGTCTTTTCCGTATATGACTTGCCCTTGATCTCCATCATAAAGTTCTCTTCCGGATGTTCCTGATCCTGCTCTTTCAGATATACGATATCTGCTTATGTTTTGCAGGCCTCCTGATGATTCTATTATGCAAAGGAGATATCCTTGCAAAGCGACACCATCTGATTTTGTGGCTCGCTTCGCCGGAATCTGCTCTGCTCCGATCAAGGCGGTCTGTTCTGCCCTGCGAGTGATTTTTATTTTTGAGTTAGTTTCGTGAGATACAAAGAAGCAGCAAATCTTTATTATTTTTTCTTCGCCTTATCACCCTAATGATTTTATATTACATTTTTCTTTTCAAATATTGAAACCGTTTTAACTGAACCCTAGACAGATGGTCTTCACACTTTTTATACAGGTGATATGCTTGTTCATAATTTTTATTTTTCCAATAATTATCCGCTTTTTCTAAGTCCTCATTTATATAATATTTCTTTAACAACTCCTTATGCTCGTACTTATAAAGACTATATATGTATTTTATACTCTCAACACCTCGAAATGTATCCATCTTTAAAATACATAAAATTGTCCCTATTGTATATTCTATACCTCTCTTGACCGATTGTTCTGACTGATCAGGCAACTGATACAAACCTGTTCGATTTATAAAATAATATTCCACCAATTTTGTCATAGGAACACATATATCCGTATGATCCACAGAAAAATATACGGATATTTCATATCCTACTTCCTCATAGCAAATTTCCACAATTAAATTTTGTTTTTGGAATCTTACCAAGTTTCTTTCTTTCAAAGCTACAGCAAAACTATAGTCATTCAAAGGTTTTACAAAGTTCAAAACCAATTCCTGAAATTCCATATTTCTTCCCTCCTCTACTTCCAATTTGGAGGATACCAATATCCATC
>NZ_JACRWC010000068.1 GCF_014306095.1 Lentihominibacter faecis | reverse complement strand
TTCATAAATGTGTCAGAAGCCTATGTAAGGAAGGTGGAACAGGCTGCATTCGGAGGCGGTGCAGACCATTTGCGTGAGGATATCAACGTCATGTTCAGGACGAGCATTGGCATAGAAGAAAACATGAAAACCGTTGAGAATGATCTCGGTTTTCAGTCTGATGATCTGGATAAAGATGGTTATGTCAGATACGGAGTGAACTGGGGGTATACGGCATCGCAGGCAGCGGATGGTATAGATCTGGAGATGGTCGCAGCTGCTGCGGCGCTGCTGATACTGATCATAATGACCGGATATCTGATCATCTACAATATATTCAGGATATCGGTCAGCAGCGACATAAGATACTACGGACTGCTGAAGACCGTAGGGGTGACCCCGCGGCAGCTTCGAAGAATTGTGAGACAGCAGGCTATGATGCTCTGTGCGGAAGGTTGCCCGGCGGGGCTGGTGATCGGATATCTGGCAGGGCGCGTGCTGATGCCGGTGATCATGGAATCTACCTCTCTGGGAACTTCGTGTGTGGAGGTGAGCATATCACCTGTGATATTCGCAGCATCTGCATTGTTTTCCATCGTGACGGTATTTCTGTCATGCGCCAGACCGGCTCGGATGGCGTCAAAAGTTTCTCCCGTAGAAGCTGTAAAGTATGCCGATGCTTCGCATGGTCAGCATAAAATCGGTAAAATGCGGCGGATCCGGAAACCAGGTGCTATGAAAAGTGCTGGTCTTGGACGGATGGCTCTTGCTAATCTAGGTCGCAACAGGCTGAAAACGCTGGTTGTGATACTGTCGATGGCACTGTCGGTCGTGCTGCTTTCTGTGCTGTGTGCTTTCGTAGGCGGTTTTGACATGGAAAAATACCTCAGTAAGCAGACCTGTGCTGACTTCATTGTAGGGAAAACAGACTATTTCAATTTTCAGGCACACGGCATCGAATCAGGGTTGTCCGAGGGTGAGATCGCTGAGATAAAAGCTGGGACTGAAAGTTCGGTTAGCGGCATGGCCTGGTCATTGGATGATACAGATTCTGTGATCTGGCTGCCGAAAAGCGCCGGGTCTTCGGATGACGATGCTCTGGATGACGATGAACAGACCTCATATGCAAAGCAGGCGCTGCAGAAGGAGGGCAGGGAGAATATGCCGTGCAGTGATCTGCAAATAGAAGGTCTGGACGCTGAACTTTTGCAAAAGCTGCAGGTCATCGACGGAGAACTCGCACCGATGAGTGATTCCGGAGAGAATGCCATAGCGGTGGCGGCTGAAACAGACGATAACGGAAACCTTATGGATGGGGACAGCCTTCCGAAACCGGGCGATACTGTGACCGTGACTTACATCGATGAGGGGTACTTTATCGACAGCCGGACCGGTGAAAAGTCGAGCGAGAACACGCCGGGCGAATATATCAAATACAAGGTGGCAAGAAGTCACGATGTCAGATACACCGTCTGCGCAGTCGTGAGCGTGCCATACAGCATGTCTTTCCGATACTCGGATTTTTCATCGATCGACGCAGTGATAAATTCGGAAAGGCTCAGAGCGGACAGCGACGCAGAGATCTTCCCGATGTTTTACATGTTCGATGCGTCAGATCGCAGTGCGGAAGACGGGGATGAAGCTTTCCTCAAGGAATTGACCAGCAGTCCGGCGTCATCGCTGATGTATGAGAGCAAAGCTACTGTCAGAGCAGAATTTGAAGGATTCAGGAATATGTTCACGCTGCTGGGCGGAGTGCTCTGTGTGATAACCGGGCTCGTGGGGATACTCAACTTTTTCAACAGCATCATGACGGGTATGATGAGCAGACGATATGAGTTCGCAGTGTTGCAGTCGATAGGGATGACTGGGAAGCAACTGCGATCGATGCTGATATACGAGGGACTGCTGTACGCTGCCTGTGCGATATTGCTGTCCATTGTGCTCAGTATCATCATAGAACCTATAGCAGGCAGAATGCTGGAAAACATGTTCTGGTTTTACAGTTACCGTTTCACGCTGAAGGGGATATTTATAACGGCGCCGGTATTCCTGGCGGCGGGCGCAGTGCTTCCGGCGCTGTTGTACAGAGGGATCTCCCGCAGGAGCATAATAGAGAGGTTAAGAGTCGGAGTGTAATGCTCCGGCTTATTTCTTTTTTTGGCGCGTTGATTACATTCTGGGAATTTTTTACGGATCGTGCTTGACATATGATGGAAGATAATGTATGATTTAGCAAATATTAAAATATTACATACTATTCAAAAGGAGGAAAAGGGAATGAAAAAGAAAATGTGCGCAGTTTGTGCTGTCATCGGGGTAATGCTGCTGGGATCGGCTACGGCATTTTTTACAGATCAGGGCAGTGCGGCAAATGAGTTTATCGTGGGAAATGTATCGGTAGACCTGACGGAGCCGGGGTGGAACCCGGACGACGGGACGGCCTTAACGCCAAACAAGACGGTAAAAAAGGATCCTCAGGTGACCAACACGGGGAGTAACGATGCCTTTGTATTTCTGCAGGTGAAGGTGCCGACGGCTTCCGTGAAGACGGCGGCAGCGGACGGCAGTCTGCAGGACAGCAGGAAGCAGGATCTGTTCCATTATACGGTCAACAGCGGCTGGAAACTGGTGGATCAGTCGGAGGAGGCTGATGCTTCGGTTTATACTTATGCGTATATCGACGCAGACGGGGCTATGAAGAAGTTGTCACCGCAGGGGAATACGGGAGCGCTCTTTGACAGTGTGACTTTCCTCAATCTGGTGGAAGGACAGCTGGATCGCGATACGAAACTGACTATTGATGTGGATGTCCTGGCCATCCAGACAGAGGATCTGGGCGTCAGCAGCGGCGTACCGGCAGATGTGCTGAAGCTGATAAAAACACAGAACAGTTGATCCGTGCAATGAGAAACGGGGGATATGATGGAGAGGAATTTCAATGCGGGAGGGAAACCGCGGGGCAGAGGGCTGGCGCGGTTTCCCGGGAAGATATCCTGGGGATTGGCAGTGGTTTTACTGATATGCACGGTGGCATTGCCTGCAGCAGCGGCTTTTCTGCTGAGTGCAGATACGCTTCACAACAGGTTTTCGGTAGGGGAGAATACAAGCCGGATCGAAGAGAGATTCGGCACATACGGATCCTTTGAGAAGGGAGTCAGCTACGAAAAGCGTGTCGCTGTGAAAAACACCGGAAGCATCCCTTGCCTTGTCAGGATCTTTGCAGAAATAGAAGACCCTGACTGCCGGGAGAAGATACAGATAGATCTTAATAAAAAGGACTGGAGCGAAAAGCAGGAGGACGGATTCTATTACTATCAGCACGTGCTTCTGCCGGGACAGACCAGCGAGCCGCTCTTTACTACCATTAAGGCAAAGGAGGACATCAACGATTTTCGCATGATCTGTTTCAGCGAGACGATCCAGTCGGATGGACAGAAAGGAGGAGCGGTGAAATGGGCGGATCAGTAAAAAGATCAGGATTTGATCCGTTACAGCGGTTGTTACTGAGTACACTGCTGCTGACGGTTCTTTTCTTCGGGAGCACGGCGACCTGCTATGGGGCGACTTTGAAGACGATCCCCAGCACGAATCTATCAGTTGCCTACAGCAACAAGCTGCTGCTGGGATATCATAACTATACCGCCACATGGAGCGGCGTTTCTGGAAAAATGATCAAAGGAAAATACAATTATGACTTGCTGTGTGTTCCCATCAAGACGAAAACGGGATCTTTTACCTACACTGATTTTCTGGATCTGAATTTCACAAATGTAGGTAAGATCAACGGGCGACAGATCGATGCCAAAGTCCATTTCAACTCCATGACAGTGGGCAAACGAAATGCTTCCGGGGAGCGAGGCGATAATTACTTCGCCGTATGCTATCTGGCTGATGAGTCAATGTGGATGTCTTCGACCATTGCAGGGATCGGCGCAGGATATCGTGCACCTAAAACCATAGATATCACGACGACAATGTATTGGCACGACACGGGAAAAGTGGTGAATCTACCGTTTTTTCAGTGTTTGTCTGATATCGATGCAGGTGCGAATTACTTCAAGGAAGCGTGGGAGGCCAAGAGCGGATTTTCGGGGATCTTTTATAAATACAGTCCATGTTTCCTCCGCTTTAGCGGCAATAGAGCTGCGACGCCAAAAGCTACTGATGTGGGTGGAAACGATTCTCTGTGGAAGGCAGGGTTCTATGCGCCGACGACAGGCGGGACGTTCCGGGGCGTGTTCACAGAGGGAAACTGTGCGACCCAGTTCATGCCTTACAGCGCCTATACCATGATGAGCAATCCGGTCAAGTCCTCGGACAGCAGGGATCGGAACGTAGAGGGCGATGAGATCGATTACACGATCACGCAGAAAATCGGGAAGTTCTACGTGGACACCATGACGCCCTATTCCTCTTTGGTCATGACAGACAGACTGCCGGAAGGACTGTCGTATCAGTCTGCAGCGATTTATGACGGCAGCGGCAGAGATATCACGTCACGGGGAAGCCTTTCCTATGATGAAAGCAGCCGGACGGTCAGTTTTACCATGGGAGCATCCTGGCTTGCCAGCATCGACAACTATTCGGGGCAGACATTGTGCTTGAAGATAGAGACAAGGGTGGATCCGGTGGAATCACCTTTAAAAACGGTGAAAAATTCTGCAACGACTACCATCGATAAAGATGTGAAGCTGACGTCCAATGAGATCTGTGATACGCTGGCGATCCCGTATCATGTAAAGTACGAGTACGTCTGCGGTACGAAAGGACGCAAGCTGCCGAAAGAGATCAGTACCCAGTCGGGAGCTTATCAAGTCAGCGATGAGAGCGCTTATTATCAGGGTGATATGGTGAAGCGAAAGGACACTCCGGAAGATGGGACAGTTTATAAGGTAGTAGATGGCGATGGAGAAGAAAAAGGTTCCTGGGTGCTGCAGTGGGATGCAGAAACGCAGAAAATAGACCAGAGAGATGTAACTTTTACGGGCACCTGGCGTTACGTGCCCGCACCTCGTCTTGTGATCGAAAAATCTATTTCACTGCAAAGCGATCAGCTGACAGAGGCTCACGGAGCACCGTGTTTTTTGTTTCGGATCACGGGAGCATCTTCGGGCAAGGTCTGGTATTGGTCGGTTTCCTTTAGAAGTGATTCTGTAGCAAAAGCAAAGACTGCAGCGGATGGATCTGAAAAGATCTATCGGGATCAGGACGGCAATACGTTCCGGATAGACGGCGATGTGCTCCGGGCATCTTGTCCGGCCATTCGTCTGCCGGAGGACGACTATCTGGTGGAAGAGCTGGATCCGCTGCGCTTTCGAGCGGTGCAGTCAGAAAGCGGCTATGTCGGCGATTTCGGATGGCAGCAGGCTGATACGGGAGCGGATTCTGCAAAGATTTCTCTCAGGCTCAGTCAGATGCGTCCGGGTGAAGAGGGCTACGATGCGTCTTATGCAAAGGTAAGCTTTAAGAATGAGAAGATCGATTGGAGCCGGTGCTCCCATACGGATCTTATTATAAATATGTTGAAGAAGGAGGCAAAGCGATGAGAGTCAGGGGGAGACGCTTGCTGCCACTTTTGATCGCGCTTCTGGTGATGGCTGGAGCATTCTGTTATGGAGCGGTGCGAACCAGCGGAGAGATCTGGAGTCATTTAGAGACGGGCAGCGTCAAGATCGGGATCGAGACTTTAGGGCTTGAACACGGGACGTTCAGAAAACTGCCGCAGGAGGTGATCGTAGACTGCGAGAAGCCGGTATCTTATGTTCCGCGGATCACCAATCGCGGCGAGACCTGTTATCTACGGGTACGTCTGCTGGCGAAAGCGGGAGACCAAGAACTGGAACTGGCGGATCATCTGCAGGATATCCAGAGTGGATGGATACGCAAAGGGGAATATCTTTATTATCAGGAGCCGGTTGCTTATGGGAGATCCGTCGATGTATGCCGGGGGTTTCAGCTGCCGGAAGAATGGGATTTTTATCAGGAAAAAAATCTGCAGCTCCAGACAGAAGCTGATGCTTTGCAGGCAAAGAACTTTAAACCGGATCTTGCAGCAGAAAACCCGTGGGGCGATCTGGTGGTAACAGCATCGCAGATCGAGAAAGGAAATCTGCTGAAGGTGGTGGAACCTGCGGGAGAGGAATTGCAGGAGATGGAAGGAAGCCCGTGTTCGATCACTGCAGACCAGGAGAAAGGACTGGTACTGGAAGAGGGAGCGTTTTTCTCACATATTATGCTTTTGCCGGGAGACAGCCATAGAGAGTCACTTCAGATGTCAAACCGGGAGACCCGGCGGATCCAGATCCTGATGAAAGCTGAATGGGAAAAAAGTTCGTTCTTGGATCAGATGCAGCTTCAAATCGACAACGGAGATGGATTTTATGACGGGCTCCTGACGGGCGCGGATCTGCGGGATTACAGGCCGTTGGCGACTCTGGATCCGGGGGAGACAAGAACGGTGGACGTGACTCTTTCCTTTCCGGAGTCGGCAGACAATCCCTATCAGCAAAGCAGCGACGATATCCGCTGGTGCTTTGCCATAAAGCAGGAGAGCAGAGGAGGATTTCCTGTGACGGGAAATGCAGGACCTTGGTTACTCTTTGCAGCAATCTGCTGCGGAGCAGCGATAGCAGGGGTCTGGTGTCTGAGAAAGAGACCGTGCGATGAATAGGAGTCGCAGAGCCAGGACACTGCTTCGGCTTATAGCAGCGACCGGACTGCTGGTGTTCCTGGGAATGGCCGTGCTGCTGGAACTTCGCCCGGTGGTGATCCTGTCAGGCTCCATGGAACCGTCGATTTCTACGGGGAGCATCTGCTTCATCAGCGGAGCTGACCGAAGGGGCGTGCCGGGCAGGGTCGTTGCCTATGAGCTGAAAGATCACCTGGTGGTACACAGGATCAGCAGATGTGTTTCAGGCGGGGAGTCTTTTATCACAAAGGGCGACAGTAATGATACGGAAGACCCGATCCCTGTATCGGCAAAGCAAATCCGGGGAAGGGTGATCGGAACGATCCCGTATCTGGGATATGGCGCTGTGTTTCTGAGAAGTCGGGCTGGCATCCTTTTGTCAGCAGCGATGGTATTTTTTCTCACATTTGTTTGCTTTCGGCGCGAAGACCATGTATAATATATGGATAAAGCAGAAAATTCAACGATCGAGAGCAAAGGATGTGAAAAAATGAGCGATTGTATTTTTTGTAAAATAGCGGCAGGAGAGATCCCTTCCAACAAAGTGTACGAAGATGATAAGATCGTATGCTTCCATGATCTGGATCCGCAGGCTCCGGTTCATGTGCTGATCATTCCGAAGAAGCATATTGCCTCTTTAGACGATACGACGGCGGAAGACGAAGAACTTCTGGGCTATATCCTGGGTAAAGTCAAGGAAATCGCAGCAGAGCTGGGGCTTGAAAACGGGTATCGACTCGTAAGCAACTGCGGTGAAGACGGTCTGCAGACCGTAAAACATCTGCATTTCCATCTTCTGGGAAAAAGAAAGATGACGTGGCCTCCAGGCTGATCGGCAAAAAAAATTGTTGCATAAAATGCCATAAAATAGTATAATAGCAACGTTATAGGCAAGCCGTTCTTAGGTTACGAGATTTCTGTAAAGTCAGGAGGTGAAACGAGAAATGGCACAGGTAATTGTTAGAGAAAATGAAAGCTTAGAAAGCGCATTAAAGAGATTCAAGAGATCTTGCGCTAGAGATGGCGTTATGTCCGAACTGAGAAAGAGAGAACATTACGAAAAACCTAGCGTAAAGAGAAAGAAAAAGTCTGAAGCTGCAAGAAAAAAGGCTAAGAAATACTAGTTTGTATAGATCAGAGGTGTTGTGAGTAATGACCTTAAAAGAAAGATTAAATGCTGACTTTAAAGAGGCAATGAAGAACAAAGAAAAGGTCCGCAAGGAGACTATCAGCTTTGTTCGAGCTGCAATCAAGCAGTATGAAGTGGACAATCGAGAGGAAATCGATGATGCTGGAATCGCATCCATTTTAGCCAAACAGGTCAAAATGAGAAAAGATGCCCTCGCTGATTTTGAATCGGCCGGCAGAACGGATCTGATCGATGCCTATAATGCAGAAATTGAAGTCCTGATGGATTATATGCCGAAACAGCTGACTGCAGAAGAGATACTGGATCTCGTAGGAAAAACAGCAGCTGATATGGGAATCGAACAGGGCGGCGGCAAGAGCTCCATGGGAAAACTGATGGGAGCTGTTATGCCAAAGGTCAAAGGCGTTGCAGACGGTAACGATGTCAAGAAGGCGGTAGAGCAGTTCCTGGCATAGCGGATGCAAGACCACAATATATTGATTGAAACAAAGATACGATGCTGACAGAAAAACCGTCAGCATCGTTTTTTTTGCTTTTTTTGACAGAATCCGGTTGGAAGACCCCCTGATCGAGTGCTACAATATTAGTTGACTACGAAAAAATGATTCTAGAAGGGAAACGACAGGAGAACGATCATGAAGAGGACTGTATCGATCATACTTATTTTGGTCATGGCTATCACTATCTACATCCCGATGACGGCAGAGCATTCTTATGGTGCAAGTGTGCGGACTACAATGCCGGGACTGGATTCCGCCGAGGGAAAAACCTACTACTACGGTTGCAGTCAATGCGGAATATAACGTTAAAATAACAGCAAAGGATCTCAATATGCGATCCGGTCCGGGCATCCTGTATGCACGAAAAGGTTACATCAAGCCGGGAACCTATACCATCAAGGCAACCAATGGTGACTGGGGACAGCTGAAGTCGAACGGTTACTGGATCAAACTGTCCTATACTAAGAAGATTTAAACAAAAACAGAGGGTTTACAGAGGGTTTTATGAGTGATTTGGAAAACATGATAACAGCGTTTCAAAAGGGTCGTGCGGAGTATGAGCAGAGAAAGAACGGGACACTGCAGGGATCTTTTGAAGTGCGTGAAATCTATGGGGCAGATGACGCACAGGCCCATGAAGCCGGACGGATCATACTGGGAAACAATCTGGATTACATGGATCATATCTGTAAGAACGATAAGCTGGGGAGAGGTCTCCAGCTTATTTACGTGGATCCGCCCTTTTTCTCGAAAAGCAAGTATCAGGCATCGGTGGTGCTGCAGTCGGAGATCTTAGGAAATTCTTCTACTGTTAAGATCGATGCATATGATGATTTTCGTGCTTCAGCACTGGAATCTTATCTGCAGATGCTGACGACCCGGCTTTTTTTCATGCGCGATCTGCTGTCGGATACAGGATGTATCGCAGTGCACCTGGACTGGCATGTTACACATTATGTGAAGATCCTCATGGATGAGATCTTCGGACGGAAAAACTTTATAAACGAGATCATATGGAATTATAAATCCGGCGGAACGAGCAAAAAAAACTTTGCGCGCAAGCATGATACGCTGCTGCTCTACGGTAAAACGAAGCAGTATAAATTCCATATGCTGAAGGAAAAATCCTACAATAGAGGAATGAAACCCTATTGTTTTCAGGGAGTTGAAGAATTCCAGGATGAACAGGGCTGGTATACTATGGTAAACATGAAGGACGTCTGGACCATCGATATGGTGGGAAGGACTTCTGCAGAGCGTACCGGATATGCAACGCAGAAGCCGGAAAAGCTGCTGGAACGGATCGTGGAGGCGTGCAGCGATCCCGGGGATCTCTGTGCGGATTTCTTTGCAGGATCCGGGAGCTTTGGCGCAGTGTGTGCTAAAATGGGAAGAAACTGGATCCTGTGCGACGAAAGCTCCCTTGCCATATCGTCAGAAATAGCAAGGCTGACAGCTTTACAGAAGAATGCAGGAGAAAAGGAAGACAGAATGGCTGGCGGGTTTGCAGTGCTGGCTGCAAAGTGCGGAACGGCTGCAAAGAGTGATCCGGATGTACGGAATGCTGCAAAGATCTTTGCAGAGGTCTCAGAAGACCAGGTGCTGCTGACCGGGTATGAGCCGCCGGAAACTGTGGAAAACTGCAGCAGTCCGGAGGAAGTGGAGCGTTTTGTACGCGGTGACAGTCTGAGCCTTGTAGCTGTGTGGAGCGTGGATTTTGCATGGAACGGAATGGTGCATCGCGCGGATAAGATCCTTTGCAGTGGAGAACGATCAGTGCAGATCCCGAAGGGCGCGGAGAGGATCCATATTGCCGGATACGACGTGTTCGGAAACCGTTTTGCCGTTTTTTTCGAAAGGTGAGAAAAATTCTTGATAACCTTTGTGTTTTCGTGTATAATATGAGAGTAAAATTTGTGCACAAAACATAGAAAGAATAAGGAAGACGGCAGTTGGATGGGGTCTCGATTACCCATCTCACCGAAACGCCGGAACCCTTATCTTTTTTTATTTACGCGGGAATCACGAAAATGATCTGCACAGAATTTCAGAAAAGAAAGGCGGGGAAGGAGTATGAAAAAATATATCTTTGTAACAGGAGGCGTTGTATCGGGCCTTGGCAAGGGGATCACGGCGGCATCGCTGGGGAGACTTTTAAAGGCGAGAGGACTTCGCATCGCAGCGCAGAAGCTGGACCCTTATATCAACGTGGATCCGGGAACCATGAGCCCGTATCAGCACGGGGAAGTGTACGTGACGGAAGATGGTGCGGAGACGGATCTGGATCTGGGCCATTATGAGCGCTTTATCGATGAAAATCTCAACAAATACTCTAACCTGACGACGGGAAAAGTGTACTGGAATGTGCTTAACAAAGAGCGAAAAGGCGAGTACCTGGGGAGCACGGTACAGATCATCCCTCACATAACCAATGAAATCAAGGAATTCATCTATCGCGTTGGCGAAACCGGAAATGCGGATGTTATTATCACAGAAATCGGCGGCACGGTGGGAGACATTGAAAGTCAGCCGTTTCTGGAAGCGATACGGCAGGTATCACTGGAGCAGGGCAAGGAAAACTGCCTGTTCATACATGTGACGCTGGTGCCGTATCTGAAGAGTTCGGGAGAGCATAAATCCAAGCCTACACAGCACTCTGTCAAGGAACTGCAGGCCATGGGGATCTCTCCGGACATCATCGTAATGCGTGCCGATGAGCCGATCGACAAGAGCATTTCGGAAAAAATCTCTCTGTTTTGCAACGTCAAGGAAGATTGCGTCATAGAAAACCAGACACTTCCTATCCTCTATGAAGCACCGTTGATGCTGGAAAAATCGAAGCTTTCGTGGATCGTTTGCAGAGAGCTGGGGATCAATGCCGGCCCGTGTGAGATGACGGAATGGGAGCAGATGGTAGAGCGGATCAAAGCGCGGAAGGAACGTGTGAATATCGCAGTGGTAGGCAAGTACATCAAGCTTCATGATGCGTATCTTTCGGTGGCAGAGGCACTTCGTCACGGCGGTTACGAAAACGGCTGCAAAGTGGATATCAAATGGATCGAGGCAGAAGACGTGACTGATGAGACGGCAGAATCAATTCTTTCTGATGTATCCGGGATCCTGGTGCCGGGTGGTTTCGGAGACCGTGGCATTGAGGGCAAGATTGCTGCTGCGAAGTATGCGCGGACTCACAAGATCCCGTACTTTGGAATTTGTCTTGGAATGCAGATCGCCGTCATCGAATTTGCCAGAAACGTACTGGGTATCATGGATGCGAATTCCGGTGAATTCGCAGAGGACTGCCCGCATAAGGTCATAGATTTCATGCCGGATCAGTACGGAGATATCCCGAAGGGAGGCACGATGCGACTGGGCGCTTATCCGTGCACGATCGCAAAGGGAACCATTCTGGAGCGGGCATATGGAACGACTTTCACTTCGGAACGTCACAGACACCGGTATGAATTCAACAACGAATATCGTGAAAAAATGGAAGAAGCCGGACTGAAAATAGCAGGAACTTCTCCGGACGGCAGACTGGTGGAAGCGGTGGAACTGCCGCAGCATCCTCATTATGTGGGGGTACAGTATCATCCGGAATTCAAGAGCAGACCGAACAAGGCACACCCGCTGTTCCGGGAATTCATTGCGGCGGCTCTAAAGCAGAAATAAAGGAGACACTACTTCATGTATATTAAAAACGACACAATCGGTGTTATATTTCGCGTCCTGTTCCTCATTGTGTGCGGAGCGGGGCTGGTAATGAAGCTTTTCGCTTCCGGATTCAGCCTGTCGGTCATACTGGGCGACTTCGCATTGCTGGCCAATGCTCTGGCACTGGTGTATTTCGCTTATCTGATCATCGCCAGACCGTCTTATGAACGAGGATTTTTAAGAGGTGCTGTGACCATTTATATGGTCGTGACGTTCCTGGTATACTACTACTTGAACTTTGGAACGGGAAACGGACTGCATGAGGGCATGTCCCTGGCAGGGTATCTGCTTTATTTCATCGCACCGCTGATGGCGTTTATTGACTATTTGCTCTTTTGCAGAAAAGGGGAGTTTACAGCATACAGCCCGGTGTTCTGGGCGATCCTGCCGGTGCTGTTCAATCTGGCAGTCTTTCTGGTAAACCGGTTCGGATCATCGCTGGCACAGATCCCGTATTTTAACCTGCTGGGACTGCATATGGTTCTGACTTTGCTGGTGTTCTTAGGGATCAGTTATCTGCTGTTTGTGCTTGATAATCTGATGGCAGGACGTAGAAGATAGGAAAATAGAACCTGAAAGAAACAGCGCAAGCAGTTTCTTCCGGGTTCTTGTCATTTAATGATTATGGCTGTCTGACTTCTGGTGGAGATACTTTTCACGGGTAGCGAGACCGCCGCGGATATGACGCTGAGCCTTGTTTTTTTCCAGGACTTCCTTGACTTCGGCAGCAAGCCCTGGATTGATTTCCAGCAGTCTTTCTGTAATGTCTTTGTGGACGGTTGATTTTGACACGCGAAACCGGGCGGCAGCACTACGTACCGTGGCGCCGGTTTCAGTGATATAGCGAGCGAGTTCCAGCACTCTCTCTTCTATGTAATCCTTCATAATATGACAGTTCACCACCTCATCATGTATTAACTGCAACAGTTAACACAATATATGTGAGGGGATTTGGAAATATGCTGCCTTTGAAGTTTCTGTGTAAATTTTTTGTAGGTGGTAAAACTAAGGAAGAACTGATAAAATGAAAGGAGACTGCGGAAATATCGCAGAAGAGGGATATGAGTTTTACGGAAGAAGTAGGGATCGATCTGGGAACTGCCAACGTTTTGATCTACGTTGATGGAAAGGGCATCGTGCTGCAGGAGCCTTCAGTCGTTGCTGTCAACAAGGATACAAAAGAAATCCTGGCGATAGGCAGCGAAGCGAAGCGGATGATCGGCAGAACGCCGGGGAATATTGCAGCAATCAGACCTTTGCGAGAAGGTGTTATTTCTGATTACGATATCACGGAGAGGATGCTGCAGTATTTTATTCGCAAGACCTGCGGTGGCAGCAGGATCTTCAAGCCGAGGCTCATCGTATGTGTTCCAAGTGGCGTGACAGAAGTGGAAAAGCGTGCAGTCAGGGAAGCAGCACTGCAGGCGGGAGGCCGGTCGGTCTTTCTCATTGAAGAACCGGTAGCTGCGGCAATTGGCGCCGGAGTGGATATTACCGGACCAGAAGGTGTCATGATCATCGATATTGGAGGAGGAACGACGGATATTGCGGTCATCTCCATGGGAGGGATCGTAACGAGCGCATCGGTCAAGCTGGCTGGAGATACTTTTGATGAATGTATCGTAAAATATATCCGAAAGAAATACCGGCTGTTCATTGGAGAACGGACGGCAGAACAACTGAAAAAAGAAATCGGCGCGGCATTTTATGGAGAAACGCCGCGAAAGACTCTTTGCAAGGGAAGAGATCTGGTGAGCGGACTGCCTCGAACCGTTGAGGTGACATCCGCTGAAATCCTGGAAGCACTGGAAGAGCCGATCGACGGGATCTGCGAAGCAGTTCACAGTGTCTTAGAACGCACACCGCCGGAGCTGGCTGCAGACGTGGGAGAATCGGGCATCGTCATTACTGGCGGAGGAGCACATCTGCGAGGTCTTGAGCGTCGGATCCAGCGAAAGACGGGGATACGCACACGCATCGCACCGGATGCGGATTTCTGTGTGGCAAAGGGTACAGGAGAATCATTGAAATATATCGATATGCTGCGAAAAAACAGCCTGAACAGAAGGGAAACATATATATGAAGCTGGAACTGATCGCTACGGCGACCTTTGGACTGGAAGCTGTAGTAAAAAGAGAAATACAGGAACTGGGATATAAGATCCTGAAGACGGAAGACGGCAAGGTGACCTACCTCGGCGATGAAAGGGCTGTCGTACGGTCTAATTTATGGCTGAGAAGCGCAGACCGGGTCCTGCTGAGGATGGCAGAATTTGAAGCGGACACTTTTGAAGAACTGTTTCAGCAGACCAAGGCGCTGGAGTGGGAAATGCTGATTCCGCCTGACGGAAAATTCACCGTCACAGGGACTTCTGTGAAGTCAGTGCTTCACAGCGTGCCGGCCTGTCAGAAGATCGTTAAAAAAGCTATTGTGGACAGGCTGAGCGAGGCATACGGTATCAGCGAATTTCCGGAGACCGGAGCGGAATATACGGTGAAAGCAACGCTCTTAAAGGACAGAGTCACCTTGACTGTGGATACCAGCGGGGCAGGTCTTCATAAGAGAGGATACCGCATAAAAGATGTGGCGGCGCCGATCAAGGAGACGCTGGCTGCTGCCATGGTGCAGCTGTCTTTCTGGAAAGAAGGAAGGATCCTGGTGGATCCATGCTGCGGTTCAGGGACCATCCCGATCGAGGCTGCTCTCATCGGACGCAATATCGCACCGGGGCTGAACCGGTCGTTTGCGTGTGAGGACTGGGAGTTCATCGATAAAAATCTCTGGAAAGAGGAAAAACGTGCTGCCTTTCAGGCGATACGCTACGATGAGAAACTGGATATCACGGGAATGGATATCGATCCGAAAGCTGTGGCTGCTGCAAAGCAGAATGCAGAGGAAGCCGGCGTAGAGGACTGTATCCATTTTCGGCGTGCTGATGCTGCAAAGCTCCATGCGCAAGGACAGAACGGCATCCTGATCACGAATCCTCCTTATGGCGAGCGTATAGGAGAGGAAAAGGAGATCCAGAAGATCTACGGCGGACTGAAAAACTTTTTGCAGAATCATCCGGACTGGTCACTTTTTTTGGTGACGACGGATAAGGATGCAGAGGAGAAAATTTTGCAGCGTAAAGCGGACCGGAGACGAAAGCTTTACAACGGCAGACTGGAAGTGTGTTATTATCAGTTTCACGGACAGAAACCCGGGAAGTGAAAATATATAAATAAAAACCTGTAAAACGAAAAGGAGAAATACATAATGGCAGTAAATTTAAAAGGCAGAAGCTTTTTGACACTGATGGATTTTACCCCGGAGGAGATCCGCTACATGCTGGATCTGGCTCATGACCTGAAGGCGAAGAAAAGGAGCGGTATCCAGGGGGAAATGCTGAAGGGAAAAAATATCGTTCTTTTGTTTGACAAGACGTCGACGCGGACCAGATGTTCCTTCGAGGTGGCATGTCACGATGAAGGCGCTCACGTAACGTATCTGGACTCTAAGAGTTCGCAAGTGGGCAAGAAGGAGAGCATCGAGGATTCTGCAAAGGTCCTGGGCAGATTTTTTGACGGTATCGAGTATCGCGGCTACGAGCAGAAGGTGGTCGAGGATCTTGCAAAGTACTCCGGCATACCGGTATGGAACGGTTTGACGGACATCGATCATCCGACGCAGATCCTGGCGGACTTCCTGACGATAGAAGAACATATCGCAAAGCCTTTATCCAAGGTAAAGGTCGCTTTTTGCGGCGATATCAGAAACAACATGAGCTATGCGTGGATGTACGGCTGCGCCAAAATGGGGATGCATTTCGTGGCATACGGACCGGAGGAGCTTGCCGGGGAAATCGATCAGGACGTGCTGAAGCGCGCCAACGAAGTGGCAGCGGAAACAGGAGCTGTCATCGAAGTGGCTTCTACTCCGGAAGCATTGAAAGGAGTAGACGTGATCTATACAGATGTATGGGCCTCAATGGGTGAGGAAGCGGAGATCCCGGAACGTGTCAAGCTGCTGACTCCTTATAAAGTGACTATGGATCTGCTGGCAAAGACGGAGAATCCGGACGTGATCTTCCTGCATTGTCTGCCGGCTTTCCACGATTTTGAAACGGATATGGCCAAGACACAGATGGAACTGGGCTATGATATCCGCGAAGTGACCGACGAAGTGTTCCGCAGCAGACACTCTAAGGTGTTCGATGAAGCGGAGAACAGAATGCATTCCATAAAGGCCATTATTGTCGCAACGCTGGCGTAGGCCTTTTGCAGAAAGAAAAAATATCTCTTGACGAACAACGGACGTTAGGGTATGCTAACTAGCGGAGGCAGAGACTTGTTTTCAAAAAGTCGAAAGCCTCTGCTTTTTGCATATTTTGCAGACTTGGAAGGAAAGAAGGGATATAGATGAAAACGGTAATAACAGTCATCGTGATCGTGGCGATCCTTGTGTTCGCACTGAAGGGATCCGTCAAACACATGAAGGGTGAAGGCGACTGCTGCGGTGGAGGCTCTGGAAACAAGCCAAAGAAAGTCAAGGCAAAGCATTTGGAAGATCCGGTGATCGGACAGATAACGCTTCACATTGAAGGAATGACTTGTGAACATTGTGTAAATCGGGTGGCTGAGGCGCTTAACAGTATCGACGGTGTCTCTGCCAAGGTGAACCTGCATAAAAAGAATGCTACGGTTTCCTTTGATCGTCCGGTGGAAGAAGAGACTTTATGCAGCGCGGTGGAAAAAGCCGGCTATCGGGTGCTTTCGGTCTCGGACATAAAATAAATTTTACTTGCCTTATTGTTTCAACGATGATATTATCATAGGGTACAATTTTTTCGCTTCGATGACTCGGAGAAAAGAAGGTAGCGTATGGAGATAGAATTAAAGTATAAGATACCGACAGAAGCAGTAGCTGCGGATATTTGGAAGGACAAGATTTTTTCTGACATGGAGGAAGAGGACTCAAGAGAGGAAGTTTGTCTTGATGCCAGATATTATGACACCTGCCACTGCGACCTGTCAAAAAAGCAGATCGCATACAGGATCCGCAAGGAAGGGGAGCGCTGGGTAGCTGCCCTGAAATGTAATGGAACCAATGAGGGCGCGCTGCACAAGAGAATTGAGATCAGTGTACCGGTAATAGACGGGACACCTGATCCGTCAGTTTTCAGTGAAAGCGAAATGGGGGAAGAACTGATGGAGGTCCTGGGAGACGAGAAGGTAGAATGCGTTCTCGAAACCAGATTCCACCGGAAGAGATTTCGTATTGATACGGGTACAGGGATCTTCGAACTGTCTGTGGACAAAGGAGTGATCCTGACCAATTACGGAAAAGAACCTATTTTTGAAGTGGAACTGGAACTGTTTTCAGGAGAGACGGAAGAGCTTGTAGAGCTGGGGGAACAGCTGCAGGAAAAATACGGCCTGGAAGTACAGGAACTCAGCAAATATGCAAGAGGCATCGAATTAATCAAAAAAGGAAAACGCGAAGCGAAAGAAGCGGCAGCTGCAGGCAGGGAGCAGGCAGCGCAGTATCACAGTGAGCGATAGAAATCGCTGAAATATGGAACATGAGATCCCGGACAGAGCGCATCTGTACCGGGATTTTTAAAATCCCGGTAATTTTTTTCGTTAGTTTTGTTAAACCTGTTGACAAACGTGCGCTTTATGGTTAGAATAAACAAAGTGGGTTAGAAATTGCTAACCACTGTATTTACGTCAATGGTATTTCATTGGAGATTATGAGAGAAACAGGTGATAATATGAATTTAACGGAAGCTAACGTAGGTGAGAGCTGCATCGTAAAAGATATTGCTACAGATGATGAAGAACTGAAAGCGTTTCTGTTTCGTTTGGGCTGCTACAGTGGAGAAGCTATTACGGTCATTTCACGTAAAAAATCTGGATATACAGTAGCGATCAAAGATGGGCGATACAATATCGACGGCAACATCGCAGAGGCGATTCAGATCTAACCATGAAAAAAATAGTGGCGATGTCACTATTTTTTATGAGTCTGGGGTTAGCTCTTAATAACTCAGTTTGCAATAAATAACTATAGATCTTAAAAATGAAAGTAGGAGGAACACTAAATGAGAATTGCTTTTGCCGGCAACCCGAACAGTGGTAAAACTACCATGTACAACGCACTGACGGGTAAAAACGAACGTGTTGGTAACTGGGCCGGGGTTACGATTGGCAGAAAGGAAAGTCCTATCAAAGCGGACTATGCCAATACAACGGAAGAACTCGTGGCAGTTGACCTGCCTGGTGCGTATTCCATGTCACCATTCACACCGGAAGAAAGTATCACCAGCGGATACGTCAGAGACGAACATCCGGATGCGATCATCAATATCGTAGATGCAACAAACCTGAGTCGAAGCCTGTTTTTCACGACACAGCTTCTGGAACTGGGGATCCCGGTAGTGGTGGCACTCAACAAGAGTGATATCAACGAGAAACAGCATACAAAGATCGACGTCGATAAGCTGGCTGAAAAGCTGGGCTGTCCTGTTATCAAGACGGTTTCCACAGATCATAAAGGTCTGCAGGACGTTGTCAAGGCAGCTGTTTCTGAAAACGGCAAAGGCCAGAAGGCTCCTTATATGCAGGCAGAAATCAACCTGCACGACAAAGAAGCTGTTGACGCAGAAGACAGAAAGCGTTTCGCATTCGTAAACAAGATCGTAAGTGAAGTAGAACAGCGTGAAGTACATACGAATGAAAGAAATAAGCAAGATAAAATCGATGCTGTTATCACAAACAAATTCGTCGGTATCGTGATATTTGCCGTAGTTATGTGGGCAGTATTCTGGGTTTCCCAGTCCAAGGTGGGACCATGGATCGCTGACTGGCTCGTAGGCTGGATCGAAACGTTCCAAGGATATGTATCCGGACTGCTGGATGGCGGATCCCCGCTGCTGCAGGCGATCTTGGCAGACGGTATCGTCGGTGGTGTTGGCGCCGTAGTCGGTTTCCTGCCACTGGTAATGGTAATGTACTTCCTAATCGCACTTCTGGAAGACTGCGGATATATGGCGCGTGTCAGCGTGGTTATGGACCCGATCTTCAAGCGTGTTGGTCTGTCCGGTAAATCCATCATTCCGATCATCATCGGTACTGGATGCGGGATCCCGGGCATCATGGCAAGCCGTACTATTCGTGACGAAAGAGAAAGAAGAGCGACTGCAATGCTGACGACATTCATGCCTTGCGGAGCTAAGATCCCTGTTATCGCATTGTTTGCAGGTGCATTTTTCGCTGGCTCATCCTGGGTCGGTCCTGTAATGTACTTTGTCGGTATCCTGCTGATCTTCCTGGGCGCTTTGCTCATCAAGTGGATCACTGGTTACAAATACAGAAAATCCTTCTTTATCATGGAGCTGCCGAACTACAAGATCCCAAGCCTGAAGAGAGCTTGCTTCTCCATGCTGGAACGTGCTAAGGCTTACATCAAGAAAGCTGCTACCATCATCCTGGTCTGCAACTGTGTTGTACAGCTGATGCAGACATTCAACTGGCACTTCCAGGTGGTTGCAGAAGGTGCTGAGGATACTTCCATCCTGGCAACGATCGCTTCTCCGTTCGCAGTACTGCTGATCCCTCTGGGATTCGGAGCATGGCAGCTGGCTGCAGCAGCGATCACTGGATTTATTGCCAAGGAAAACGTTGTAGGTACGCTGGCAGTTGTATACAGCATCACCAACTTCATCGATACAGACGAACTGGCTCTGACCGGTGGTGCGAACCAGGTTGCTATGACTATGGGACTGACCACTGTAACGGCACTGGCTTACCTGATGTTCAATCTCTATACACCACCTTGCTTCGCAGCGATCGGTGCTATGAACTCTGAAATGAAGAGCGCTAAGTGGCTGTGGGCTGCTATCGGCCTGCAGCTGGGAACAGGCTACACTGTAGCATTCCTGGTATACCATATAGGATCTGTCATCACAGGTGCCGGTATTGGAAACGGATTCGTTCCTGGACTGATCGCGATCCTGTGCATGGTTGCTATCGTGATCTTCATCGCCAAGAGATCCAGAAAAGAATTCGACGAAGAATATGAATTACATTCGAAAGGAACGGGGGCAACAGCGTGATAAACGTCATTGGGGGATTAGTGCTTGCGGCGATCCTCGCTGCAGCGATTACATACATCGTAAAACAGAGAAAAAAAGGTGTCAAATGCATTGGATGTCCCGATGCGGGCAGCTGTTCGCCTAAGAACGGATCCTGCAGCTGTGGATCCAGTATTGACGCGGATGAAGTAATAGAGAAAATAAAGAAGTCTCAAGAGCATGAGACACAGGGGAAATAATAGAATTGAAAAAAGAGACTGGATATTACTCCGGTCTCTTTTTGCGAGTGATCAGCAAGATTTCAGGCGGTGCTGCCGGCTGATTGATCAGATTGATGTAGGCGCAGTGCCACTGGCGTTTGTCCAGGTTTTCTGCAAAGGCCAGAAGATGCTCTTTTTCCTGGCGTCCCGCAGGATGGCCGCTGTACATGGTAATGCATACGAGCCCATCTGGTTCCAGCCGGGAAAGGCAGCTTCGTACAGCCCGCATGGTGGAACTGGCCGATGTTGTGCAGCCTTTGTCTGCACCGGGCAGATAGCCCAGGTTGAATACGGCGGCCTGGATAAAGGTCTTTACATGATCCGTAAGATGATCGTGGGAATCGCAGATCACTTCGATGGTGCCGTTTTCCAGTTTTTCTGCAAAGCCTGCTTCGCGAAGACGCTTTCTTGTGGCGTCTACGGCTTCCTGCTGGATATCGAAAGCATAGAGCTTTGCAGGAGAAAGCTGTGCCAGCCGAAGGGTGTCATACCCATTGCCGCAGGTGGCATCTACGACCACATCACCTTCGGAGATGTACCCCTGCACAAGATACAGGGCGAATTCTGTAATATTTTTGATTAAATTTGACATATATGGTATACTTCCTATTAGAATATAGTTTATGGTTCCATTATGTGGCGACAGGAAAAGTATGTCAAGGGAATCTGGCTGATTTTCGGTTTTTCCTTTACTTTTCAAAGGATTAAGGGTATAATAATATGCACTATGTGTTTATAATCGAGGAGGATATATATTCATGAAAGCAACATTAATTTCAAAAGAAAACAACGAGGCAAAATTCACTATCGAAATTACCGCAGAAGAATTTGAAAATGCAGTCATCGACGTGTATAAAAGCCAGAAGGATAAATTCGTGATCGACGGTTTCAGAAAGGGCAAGGCTCCAAGAAGCATCATCGAGAAGAAGTATGGTGAAACCATATTCTTTGAAGATGCCATCAACAAGCTCTTCTCTCTTCATTATCCGCTGGCACTGGATGAACTGGATCTGGATGTTATCGACAACCCGAAGGCAGACTTCAGCGAACTGAAGAAGGGCGAGGGCTTTACGATCACCATCGAAGTAGCATGCTATCCGGAAATCGAAGTGAAGGATTATAAGGGTGTTGAGATCGAAGCAGTGAAGTCTGAAGTGACAGACGAAGATGTTGAAAACGAAATCAAGAGCATGGCAAGAAAGAACTCCAGAATGGTAACGGTCGACAGACCGGCTCAGGACGGAGACATGGTGCTCATCGACTATGAAGGATGGGTCGGCGATGAACAGTTCGAAGGCGGCACTGCAGAAAGACAGCCACTGAAGCTGGGTTCCGGAACATTCATTCCTGGATTCGAAGAACAGCTGATCGGCGTAAGCACTGGTGAAAGCAAGGATGTCAAGGTAACATTCCCGGAAGAATACCACGCTGCAGATCTGGCTGGAAAAGAAGCTGTATTCAAGTGCAAGGTCCACGAAATCAAAGAAGAAGAACTGCCTGAGATCAACGATGAATTCGTAAAGGATGTCAGTGAATTCGACACGATGGACGAACTGAGAGAAGATACAAGAAAGAACCTGGAAAAAGCTGCAGAAGCAAAGGACGAAAACAAGATGAAGGACGATGCTCTGAAGGCTGTATATGAAGCAAATGATATCGATGTGCCGGATGTTATGGTAGAATCCGAAATCGATAACATGATGTCTGAATTCGATCAGCAGCTGAGAAGCCAGGGCATGGATCTGGAAGGCTACTTCAAGTATCTGGGAACAGAACCGAAAGATTTCAGAGATAATCTGAGAGAAGAAGCACTCAAGAAGGTCAAGACAAGAATGATCATCAACGCTGTAGCGGATCAGGAAAACTTCGAAGCTACAGATGCTGATGTGGATCAGGAAATCGAAGGAATGGCGAAACAGTATGGTCTGGAAGCTGATAAAGTAAAAGAAATGATCGGCGCACAGAACATTAAGATGATCGCAGGAGATATCAGACTTAAGAAAGCCATCGATTTCATCTATGATAATGCTGTAAAGAAATAAATGAAACGATAAAAGGAGGTCCGGATTATGGCATTAGTTCCTTATGTCATCGAACAGACTGCCAGAGGAGAGCGTTCCTATGACATCTATTCGAGACTACTGAAGGATAGAATCATATTTTTAGGAGAGGCGATCGATGAGAATGTAGCAAGCACCATCGTTGCGCAGCTGTTATTTCTGGAAGCAGAGGATCCGGATAAGGACATAAACTTATATATCAACAGCCCCGGCGGTTCTGTAACCGCCGGCATGGCGATCTATGATACGATGCAATACATTAAACCGCAGGTTTCGACCATCTGTATCGGTATGGCGGCAAGCATGGGCGCTTTTCTGCTCTCATCAGGGCAGAAGGGCAAGCGCTATGCCCTGCCAAATGCAGAAATCATGATCCATCAGCCGCTGGGAGGCGTGCAGGGCCAGGCAGAAGATATCAAGATCCATGCTGAGTGGATCCTGAAGACGAGGGAAAAACTTAACAAGATCCTCAGCAGTAATACGGGGCAGCCTCTTCAGATCATTTCACGGGATACTGACAGAGACAACTTCATGTCCGCAGACGAGGCGGTACGGTACGGCCTCATAGATCAAGTGATACGAGATAGATAAAGTGGGGGTGGAGATATGAGCAAATACGATGAAAACAATGAACTGCGGTGTTCGTTTTGCGGAAAACCGCAGAGCCAGGTGAAACGACTCATTAGCGGATCAGGGGTTTATATCTGTAATGAGTGCGTTGCACTCTGCCAGGATATCCTCGCTTCGGAAGAGCACCACAGCACCGTACAGGGTGAAGCTGTCGGCAGTTCGACTGATCGACTTCCGCGTCCGAAGGAGATCGCAAATACCTTATCGGAATACGTTATTGGACAGGACGATGCGAAAAAAGCTCTGGCGGTAGCAGTGTACAACCACTATAAGAGGATCCGCAGCGGGAATCTTCCTGCCGAGGATGATGAAGTGGAGCTGCAGAAGAGCAATATCGTTATGGTGGGTCCGACCGGTTCCGGTAAGACATTACTGGCACAGACACTGGCGAAGATCCTGGATGTACCATTTGCCATCGCAGATGCGACGGCATTGACAGAAGCCGGTTATGTTGGAGAAGACGTGGAGAATATTCTGCTGAAACTGCTGCAGGCGGCAGACTACGATATAGAGAAAGCACAGCGCGGGATCATCTATGTGGATGAAATCGACAAGATCGCACGGAAGTCAGAAAATCCTTCCATCACACGTGATGTCAGCGGTGAAGGTGTACAGCAGGCACTGCTGAAAATCCTGGAAGGTACCGTGGCTAATGTTCCGCCGCAGGGCGGCAGGAAACATCCTCATCAGGAATTTATCCAGTTTGATACCACCAATGTGCTGTTTATCTGTGGCGGCGCCTTTGACGGTCTGGATAAAGTCGTACAGAGACGAATCGGGGAAAAGACGATCGGCTTTAATTCCAATGTTGAGAATAACAAGATGGAGCAGGCGGAAATCATGAAGCACGTACAGCAGGAGGATCTGCTGCGGTATGGACTGATTCCGGAATTCATCGGAAGACTTCCGGTGCTTGTGACGCTGGAAGAGCTTTCAAAAGATGCACTGGTTCGTATTATTACGGAACCGAAAAACGCATTGGTGAAACAGTATAAGAAGCTGTTTGATATGGATCATGTAGATCTGGAAATCCAGCCGGATGCTATCGAGGCGATCGCAGAGAAGGCTCTGGAACGCAAGACAGGCGCCAGAGGTCTTCGTGGGATCATGGAGAAGATCATGACCAATATCATGTATGAAGTACCATCCAGAGACGATGTGAAAAAGTGTATCATTACCAGGGAAACCGTGGAAGCGGAACAGGATCCCGAGCTGGTATTAGCTGAACCGAAACTCGCAAACGCGAAAGGGCAGACAGCAGAAACGGCGTAAGAAAGAGTATTAGGGCGGCTTTTTAGTCGCCTTATTATATATATAAGGAGTGCCGGGGGGGCATGTCAATGTCGCCCTGAAGGCGCGACAAATTAAGGAGGCATATTACATGGATGAGAAAACAAAGAAAATGATCGATCCAGATGAAATAGATGAAATGGAAGAAGAGCAGGTGGCGGAATCGGAAGCAGAAGAGCTTGAAGAGACGGCTTTTACAGAAGAAAGCGAAGTGGTGGATCTTCCTATGATACCGCTGCGCGGACTTTCTGTATTCCCGAACATGGTGCTTCATTTTGATATCGGACGTGAGAAGTCTATCAATGCTCTGGAGAAGGCGATGATCATGGATCAGCATATTTTCCTGGCATCTCAGAAGGATGATGAAACGGATCTTCCGACACCGGATGATTTTTATCATATCGGAACCATCGGTAAAATCAAGCAGATGCTCAAGCTGCCGGGGGATTCCATTCGCGTACTGGTAGAAGGCATATGCAGAGGCCGCATCGAAGATGTCCTCTTCGAAGTACCTTATTTTCGCTGCAGAGTGAGAAAAATCGAGGACGAGCCGGTAAAGGAAGACGATGCGGAAGCAGAAGCTCTTATGCGGACTGTGCTGACCAGTTTCGATGACTATATCAGTATCAACCAGAGTCTGGCGCCGGAAGTATTTGCTACGGTCGTTTCCATCAATGAGCCGGGAAGAATGGCAGATATGATCGCATCTCATCTGGAATGCAAGCTGGAGGACAAGCAGACACTGCTTGAAATACTGGATCCGAAGGAACGTCTTGAAAAACTCAATACGATCCTGCTGAAAGAGATCGAGATCCTCAATATCGAACAAGATATCAATTCCAAGGTGAAATTCCAGATCAATCAGAATCAGAGAGAATATTATCTGAGGGAACAGATGCGGGCGATCCAGGATGAACTGGGTGTTACAGAAGACGTTGAAGATGAAATCGAAGGATTCCGCACAAAGCTGGAAGAACTGCAGCTGGAAGACAAGACCAGAGAAAAAATCGAGAAGGAGATCAGCCGTTTTTCCAAGATGCAGCCATCGTCTGCAGAGGCGACTGTAAGTCGCAGTTACATCGAAACAGTGCTGGAACTTCCGTGGAATACAGAAAGTGAAGACAATCTCGATCTGAATAAAGCGGAAGAGATCCTGAATGAAGATCATTATGGTCTTGAAAAAGTAAAAGAGAGAGTTCTTGAGTATCTGGCAGTAGTACAGCTGTCAAAGGGACTCAAAGGACCGATCCTCTGCCTGGTAGGTCCTCCGGGAGTCGGCAAGACTTCGATCGCCAAAAGCGTGGCACGTTCAATCAACCGTGAATTCGTAAGGATGTCTCTGGGAGGTGTCCGGGATGAAGCCGAGATCAGAGGCCACAGAAGAACGTATATTGGGGCGATACCCGGCCGGATCATGAACGCCATCAAAGAATGCGGGACCAAAAACCCGGTATTCCTCTTTGACGAAGTAGATAAGATCGGAGCGGACTACAAGGGAGATCCGGCTTCTGCGCTGCTGGAAGTACTGGATCCGGAACAGAACAAAGATTTTACCGATCACTATCTGGAAGTGCCGTTTGACCTTTCAAAGGTAATGTTTATCACAACGGCCAACTCGACGGATACCATTCCGCGCCCGTTGCTGGATCGTATGGAAGTGATCGAAGTCAGCGGTTACACGGAAGAAGAAAAGCTGAACATCGCAGAAAAATATCTGGTGCCGAAGCAGATCAAGGAAAACGGTCTTTCGGGGAGCAATATCTCCTTCACAGAGCAGGGACTCCGTACTATCATCAATTACTATACAAGAGAATCAGGCGTGCGGAACCTGGAACGTGAAATCGGAAACCTTTGCAGAAAAGTAGCTAAGAGCTACGTTTGCGGTGATACGAAAAAGGTCAGCATGTCCGGGAAAAAAGTGCAGGAGCTGCTGGGGAAAAAGAAGTTCCACTTCGATATCATCAAAGGGGAAACGGAAGTGGGCGTGACGACAGGTCTGGCCTGGACGGCAGTTGGAGGCGATACACTTTTCATTGAAACGGTAGCGGTGCCGGGCACCGGCAAGCTGGTGCTTACAGGACAGCTGGGTGATGTGATGCAGGAGTCTGCAAAGGCTGGTATCAGCTACATTCGCTCGGCGGCTCACGAACTGAAGATCGACGAAGAATTTTATAAAAAGTGCGATCTGCACATTCACATTCCGGAAGGCGCGATACCAAAGGACGGCCCTTCGGCAGGTGTGACAATGTGCACGGCTATCATTTCTACGCTGACGGGGATCCCGGTACGCAAGGATGTAGCTATGACGGGAGAAATCACGCTGCGGGGCAAGGTGCTGCCGGTAGGCGGGATCCGGGAGAAAGTACTGGCGGCTCATAGAGCAGGTATTCGCAAAGTGCTTCTGCCAAAGGAAAACGAACCGGATATCCAGGATATCCCGGAAGCTGTTCGCGATGAGATGGAATTCGTGCTGATCAAGCACGTGAAAGATGCTCTAAAGCAGGTTCTTGTAAAGGATAAGAAAAATGAACATAAATAAATCAGAACTCGAGGCTGTTGCGGTAAAACCGAACCAGTATCCGCCGGAAGGCGTGGCTGAGATCGCCTTTGCGGGACGATCCAATGTGGGCAAATCCTCTCTTCTGAATTTGCTTACAGGCCGGAAAAAACTGGCTCGTGTCAGTGGAAGTCCGGGGAAAACACGAACCATCAACTTTTACCGGATCAATGATGCTTTTCGGATCGTTGACCTGCCGGGATACGGTTATGCCAAGGTTTCCAAATCAGTGTCAGAAGGGTGGGGCGAGATGATGGAG
>NZ_JACRWC010000042.1 GCF_014306095.1 Lentihominibacter faecis | reverse complement strand
TGCCCTGACCTTCCATGAACTGATCATTGATTTCCCTCAGGATGCTGCTGAAGAAATCAAGGCAGACTCTGAAGAACCTGTCAAATCAGAAAAAACCAACGAAAAAATCTCCAGCTCCATGATTCGTGATATTTTTGAACAGAAATAAAGGCTGAATCTAAGGCAGGCGGGCATATATTATGCCCGCTTTTCTAATACTGGATTTTTCAAAAAAGCAGCTGGTTAAACCAGCTGCTTTATCTTGGCGATAGTATCTTTTTCCGGCAGATCCATTTCCAGGATATACACGATCTGATCCACCAGCTCCACGTGTTTCAACGCAATGTGAAAAATCTCATGTCCTCCTTCATTGGATATTTCTCCTACCCGGATCTTATACTCCAGCAGATCCGTCACCGGAGCTACTTTCTGACGATTTTCGTTCATAACAGTCACTCTCCTTTGCATTGTCAACATTATACCGCGAAACCGGCTCAAACGCAATGATCTGCTTCAACGTCTCTGCTCTTTCTCACACAGCTCGCGGGAATTCAAGAAGCAGTACAGTTCCGTTTTCATTACTTTCGCTGATCATCACTGTGCCGCCGTGAAGATGTATGATTTCCCACACAAGGGAAAGTCCCAGACCTATTCCGCCCAAAGTGCGGTTTCCTGATCCGTCTACGCGAAAAAACGGCTGAAAAATATGATCTCTGAATTCATCCGGCACTCCGTACCCTGTGTCCGAAATAGAAACACATACTTTATCATCGCACATCGAAGTCGCCACCGATACTCTGCCACCCGTTCTATTGTATTTGATGGCGTTTTCCACGAGATTGAAAATAACACGATATATCAGTATATCGCTGCCTTTTATCTCACAATCCTCACCGGACTGTTCCAGCGTTATATCATCTTCTCTGGCCAGCGAAGAAAGATCCGTCAGCACCTCCTCTATCATTGGAGTCAGACTGATCCTGTCACTGCACGGCACCGTCTGCAATTCACTCATATCCAGCAGGATCCTGACCATCTCTGACAGCCGTTCGGTCTGTTCTCTTATCATACCCATGGTGTCAGATAATTTTTCAGGGATTTCTTCCTGTTCCTCCGCATAAAGATCCATCTGTGTCTGTATCAGCGCCAGAGGAGTCCTCAGCTCATGCGCGGCATTGGAGGTAAACTGATGCTGCGCTTCAAAAGCGCGCGATATCCTTTCCAGCATATCATTCAGTGATCTGCTTAACATCACCAGTTCTGCCACTTCTCCTTCCTCTACATGTGTATCATCAAGGTTTTTCATCTGGATCTTTTCCAGCTGTTTTGAAAATCTTTGCAGCGGCTTGAGAGATCGTCTGCTGATAAAAAACGCAACGATACTGCTTATGAGTACGACCGTTCCGGTGATAAACCAGTTGTACATGCAAAACTGCATTTTTGCTTCCTGAAGTTTCCCGGCAAACTGCCTTTCAAAGCCGGACATTTCCTCTGCCGTCACCACTTCTCCCTTGTGGTCATCTGTAAAATCGAACACAACATTTCCAAGTTCCGTGATCTGCATCATACCGGAACTGCATATCATCACCTTCATCGACACGCATGTTACCACGAGAATGATCATGGTCATAAAAGTGATACGCCATCTGAGCGATATTTTTTTCACCTTTTCTCCCCTCCGATCTGATATCCTTCCCCTATACGATTACGGATAGGATCGTATCCCAGTATAGCTTTGAGCTTCTTTCTTAAAGACGACATGTGAACACGTATGGAATTGCTGAAATTATCAACACTGCCGTCCCATACATGTTCCATGAATTCCTCCTGACTGACAGGTCTTCCCTCATTGAGCATCAAGTATTCCAATATCCCGTTTTCCTTGCGTGTCAGTACGATCTCCCGGTCTTCTGCAAAAGCTTTTCTGGCTTTTGTATCAAATCTAAGCCGGCCGCATACAAGGCATACATCATTTTGAATAAATCTGCGTCTTGTCAGACTTCGTATACGTGCTTTGAGTTCGTCGAGATGAAAAGGCTTCACCAGATAATCACTGGCCCCTACATCCAGCCCCTCGACCTTGTCGCTGATCTGGCTCCTTGCAGACAGGATCAGCACTGCCGTCTCATTATCATAAGACCTAAGGTGACGAAGTATTTCTATACCGTCTATATCAGGAAGGTTCAGATCAAGCAGTATCAGATCGCAGCTCTCGTAACTCATATGCTCCATGGCCGAACTGCCGTCATAGCATATATCCACCTCATACCCTTCCCTGCGTAAACTTCCTGCGATCTTGTCACCAAAAAGCTTTTCGTCCTCTATCATTAAAATCCTCATGGCCCGACTCCTTTCCTGATTTTTATCCATTATAACAGAAAAATCAAAATTTACGAACAATTTAATTGCCGCAAACAGCATTTCTTAACAGAGATTTTATATGCGCTGTCGTATCATGTACACACAAGAGAGGTGAATTTCTATGAGAATCAAAAAGAAGGGGGCAATACGCATCTTGTTACTCGTTTCAGGTAGTCTGATGCTGATTTACGGTATATTCCGTAATGAAGTGACTTACGTCTTTAACAAGGCGGTCAAAATATGTCTGGAGTGTATTGGCATTGGGTAGCATAACACGTTCTCTGTCCCGGCTCATTTCATCAGCAAGAACGTGGATACAGGCATCAGCAGTTTTTCTGTCAAATCTTTTCCTGCTGAACCTGCCGGAAGGAAGAATCTATCAGGGAAATCTGAAAAAATTCTGCGTACCGGGCCTCAACTGCTATTCGTGCCCTGCCGCATCGGGAGCCTGTCCTGTAGGAGCTCTGCAGGCAGTCTCAGGTTCTTCGAAATTCACTATCTCTTTTTATGTGACAGGCTTTCTCATGATGCTGGGAGTCCTGCTTGGTCGTTTCGTATGTGGATTCCTCTGTCCCTTCGGATGGTTTCAGGAACTGCTGCATAAAATACCATCCAGGAAATTTTCCACAAAAAAAATAAAGCCTCTCAGACATTTAAAATATGCAGTCCTGCTTATTGCAGTCATAATACTGCCGGCAGCTGTCGTAAACCATACCGGACTTGGTGATCCGTATTTCTGCAAATACATATGTCCCCAGGGTGTCCTTGAGGGTGCGATCCCTCTTGCCGCAGCAAACAGCAGCATCCGCGCTGCTTTGGGAAGCCTTTTTACATGGAAAGCATGCGTCCTGGCTGCAGTGATCATATCAAGTGTTCTGTTTTACCGGCCTTTCTGCAAATGGCTGTGCCCTCTGGGAGCATTCTATGCACTGTTCAACAGGATATCACTGCTGAACATGCAAGTAGACAAAGATACGTGCATCTCCTGCAGAAAATGTGCCGATGTATGCGGCATGGATGTCGATATCACCAAAACTTCCGGTCATTCCGAATGTATACGCTGCGGCGTATGTATAAAAAACTGTCCTGTAGATGCGATATCTTTCACCTGCAGTTCAGGTATCAAAAAAAGGTAACTACACCGGGAAACAAAAGGAGGGAAATCAAATGAAGATCCAGAAACTGATGGTCGTACTTGTCATCCTCATCATGGCTGTCTGCATCACTGCATGCGGAAGCAAAGATTCATCAGACAAGTGCAACTGCAAGGAAGGTGCATGCATGAAAGACGGCATGTGCACAGAAGAATGTAAGTGTCCTGACATGAAGGACGGTATGTGTCCTGATGACTGCATGTGCATGGAAGATATGGATATGGATGAAGACATGGATATGAATGAAGACATGGATTCAGATGATATGAAAGATAAAGACATGAACTAACTGTTAATTGCATTTGTTTTCGGAAAGACGGGGCTGTTTGAAACACGCTTCGTTTTTCCCATGTAATACTGCACGATATAATTCAAATGATACAGAAAGGAATCACACGACATGAAAAAATATGTATTACTATCTCTATGTCTCGTTCTGCTGCTTGCTCTCGGAAGCTGTGGAAACAGCGGATCTAAAGACAATGGCAACGAAACCGACATGCAGGAGTTCCCTTCCTTTACAGGCTTAGACCTTGACGGAAACTCTGTTAACAGCGATATATTCTCTGAAAACTCCGTAACGGTTGTTAATTTCTGGTTCAGCAGCTGTTCCCCTTGTATCGGAGAACTGTCAGAACTGGACTCTCTCGACCAGGAACTTAAGGAAAAAGGCGGTGCTGTAATAGGCATCAATACTGACACACTCAACGGCGACAACAGTATGATCGAAGAAGCGAAAAAAATCCTGATGCAGCAGAAAGCCAGCTACCGAAACCTGTATTTTGACAGCAATTCAGGTGACGCCTTGGATTTTGCAAACAGCATCACTTCTTTCCCGACTACATATCTGGTGGATCGCGGCGGCTATATCATCGGAGATCCTGTAGTCGGCAGCATAGATGATGAATCCACAATGAAAATGCTCAAAAAACGTATCGATAAAATAATAGAAGACGATAAGGATGTTCCTTATCAGGACAACGAATAAAAAAGCAGAGGTGGGGAGAACCATGAAAAAAAAGTTGATGATATTTCTGGTACTTTCATTGCTGTTAGTCAGCGGGTGTTCTTCTTCTGACGAGAGCAGTGACAGCGAAAAAAAGAAAACAGATATGGAAAAAATGGATTTTTCAGATGAGCCCGAAAACGTGATCTATCTTGCCGGAGGATGCTTCTGGGGCATTGAAAAACTAATGCAGTCCATTCCGGGAGTAATCGATACCGAAAGCGGATATGCGAATGGGACTGGTTCTTCCGACGCCCACTACAATATCGTGACCTCCGGAAAGACAGGCTTCAAAGAAACAGTCCGCGTAGAATATGATCCCGAAAAAGTAAGTCTTGACGCACTTCTTCTGGCATATTTCTATGTGATCGATCCGACGGTATCCAACCAGCAGGGTAATGATAAGGGAACGCAGTATCAAACCGGCATATATTACACCAATGATAAGGCAAAAGAAACAGTCGAGCGCATAGCAGCTGTCGAAAAAGGAAGAAATGATGATTTTGCCGTTGAGATCAAGCCTCTGATAAATTATTATCCGGCAGAAGAATATCACCAGAATTATCTGAAAAAAAATCCAAATGGATACTGTCATATCCCTCGCGAGGAGATAAAACTCTTTTCCAAGCTCAAGATCGATCCCGGTGACTACAGCAAACCCGCTGCGGAAACGATCCGCGACAAGCTTACGCAAGAACCGTATCATATCACCCAGGAGAACGGAACAGAAAAGCCCTTTCAGAACGAATTCTGGGATCAGTTTGAAAAAGGGATCTACGTGGATATCGTTACAGGTGAGCCCCTTTTCTCATCTTCTGATAAATTTGAAAGCAGCTGTGGCTGGCCTGCCTTTACAAAGCCTATTGAAGCCCCTGCGATCATAGAAAAGAAAGATTCACGTTTCGGAATGCGACGCACAGAAGTCCGCAGCCGATCTGGCGACTCCCATCTCGGTCATGTCTTTACAAACGACCCTGAATCCCCTAATGGAGTCCGCTACTGTATCAACAGTGCATCGCTGCGCTTCATTCCTTACGCGAAAATGAAGTCCGAAGGATACGGCTATCTTCTCTATCTTTTTGATTAAAGATAGAGATTTTTGCTGTTTTTTAGCTACCACTCTTCCCCGTCGTCCGGCGAGAATACGATGGTTCCGTCGTTGGCATCCTGGTTTTCATTAGCAACCAGATCTGCAAAAGACATCGTATAGCTGTCCAGGGGATAGTCCAGTGCGGACTCGAAGTCGTATCGATACTGCTCTCCACCCAGCTTTTCCAGACGAGATGCAGTGATGGCATCCCGCAGCACGCACCACATATCTCCACCACCGTTTTCCGGACTCAGCTCCACCTCTGATTCGTGGGAATACCAGTTGAGGAATTTGTAGATCTCATCAGAAAACTTCCGCAAATCATTTTCATCCTCTATGTTAGTCACCATTCCCACCAGACTCAGCTTGATCTGATGGAGCAGCGAATAGATTTCCCCCGCATTTTCCGGCAGACCGTCCAGGATATCTTCAAAATAATCCTCCAATAATGTAGCCACCGTTTCTTTATCGGCCCCCTCAAAAAGCTTGTATATGGCTTCCATCTCTATAGGCTCCTCGCATTCCACCAAGTCTGCGAGAGCTTCGAAGTATTCAAATTGACCTGCTTCCTCCAGGTCAAGGTAGTCCAGTAATTCCTCAAAATTCATACTTGTCTCCCTGTTCTAAATCAAAGTTTAAAAATTTCACTCTGGCATCCTCGTCTTCCCCTTCGAAGATGCTGTCGATCATATTGACGAAATTCTCCGAAAGGTCGCTGGCATAAAAAATATTCTCGAAAGAAGATCCTTTCGCTGCCATATCACGTTCCTGAATGATCTCACGAATGGTATCCACGATGATGCTGGATGGATTTATTATGTGCAGATCCGGATAGATCCTTGCAATATTTTTCTGGATCCACGGATAATGAGTACATCCCAGCACGATTGTATCAATATCATTTTCACGGATAAAATCATCCATGTAGTACTGGATCGTCAGATCCATGATATCGTTTTCAATGATCCCTTCTTCTATCAGTGGGACGAATGCCGGACACGCTGTTTCAAAAATCTTCAGCTCCGGGTTGCGTGCCTGGATCGCTTTTTTATATGCACCGCTGCTTATAGTCACTTTAGTACCGATGATCCCTATCCTGCTTCCTGCTCTGCAGCTGCCTGCCACCGCTTTGGCTGCCGGCTCGATGATCCCCAGGATGGGGATCTGGGGAAATCTTTTGCGAAGATCCTCCACACACGTCGCACTGACTGTATTGCAGGCGATAACGATCATCTTCACATCGCTCTTCACCAGAAAATCTGCGATTTCCATGGAAAAGCTGCGGATCGTGTTAGCCGCCTTCGATCCATACGGCGTCCTTGCAGTATCGCCAAAATATATGATCTTTTCCTCGGGCAGATCACGCATCATATGCGGGATGCATGTCAGTCCGCCCAGTCCGGAATCAAAAAAACCAATCGGTCTGTTATCCATTCTTGTCGTAATCCTCCTAAGATGTGGTATACTAATTGTTATATGATCGAAAATATTATACAATAAGAAATAAATAAAGTAAATCGACCGGGAGGGAAAATATGAACACAAAAGAACTAAAAACACGTGATCAGATAGACAACAAGTACAAATGGAATATTGAAGCGATGATCCCCGATGAATCCGTTATCAGCGGGGAACTGGAAACCATCAAAAAAGAAGCCGAGGCCTACGGAGAAGACTTTGCAGGACGCCTGACGGAAAGTGCAGACACTCTGCTGGCTGCTTTCCAGAAAAGAGACGACATATGGCGCAGACTTGAAAAAATCTATGTCTATGCCAGAATGCGCCGAGACGAAAACAACGCTGAAACAAAATACCAGGCCATGGCCGACCAGTGTAACAGCGTGATCGCCGCCGTATCGGCTTCCATGGCCTTCTTCACGCCAGAGTTGCTGTCTGCATCAGAAGAAACCATCCTCGCGTATATCGATGCGGCGCCAGGGCTGGAAATCTACCGGTTCGCTATCTGCGATACTATGCGGCAGAAAGCACACATCCTGACTCAGGCCGAAGAAAACATCCTGGCTCAAATGAGTGAGATCACCGGTGCAACCAACGATATCTTTACTATGCTCAACAATGCCGACATCAAATTCGGCACGATCATCGATGAAGACGGCGACGAAACAGAAGTGACTCACGGCAATTTCATCAAGTTCATGGAAAGCCACGACCGGGACGTTCGGAAAAATGCTTATAATGCAGTATACGACGCCTACAAAGAGCTGATCAACACCATCGCATCAGCATATAACTACAATACGAAAACCGATGTGGTGTCTGCCCGTATCCGAAAGTACGAGTCTGCCCGTGCCGCAGCCCTTTCCGGAGACAATATTCCTGCGGAAGTCTACGACAACCTGGTAGCGGAAGTCCATAAAAATCTGCCTGCCATGCACCGTTATGTAGAACTGCGAAAAAAACTTCTGGGCGTCGACAAGCTTTACATGTACGATATGTATGTTCCACTCATCAAACTGCCGGAAACTTCCGTCAGCTTTGAAGAAGGGCTGGATATCATGCGGGACGCTTTGCAGCCTCTGGGAGAGGAATACCTTACGAAAATGAACAAAGGGATCGAAGAAGGCTGGATTGATGTGTACGAAAATAAAGGCAAGACCAGCGGAGCTTACAGCTTCGGATGTTATGACAGCTATCCGTACATCCTGCTTAACTATACCGACACCTTAAAGGATGTTTTCACGATCATCCATGAGATGGGGCATTCCATGCACTCCCGCTATACGAGAGACGAACAGCCGTATATTTACGGAAGTCATTCGATATTCACGGCAGAAGTCGCATCGACCGTCAACGAATCTCTTTTGATGCAGCATCTGCTCCGCACCGAAGATGAAAAGGAAATGAGAAAATACCTGCTGAACATGCACCTTGAGGAGTTCCGCACGACTCTGTTCCGTCAGACCATGTTCGCAGAATTTGAAGATATCACACATAAAGCCATTGAAAGCGGCGAAACTCTGACAGCTGAATGGATGTGCCAGCAATATGAAGATCTCAATGCACAATATTATGGATCAGCGGTAGAAAAAGATGATGTGATCCGTTACGAGTGGGCACGCATTCCGCATTTCTACAATGCGTTCTACGTATACAAATACGCTACAGGTTATTCCGCAGCTACGGCAATCTCCAAAAAGATCCTTACAGAAGGCAAGCCGGCTGCACAGGATTATATCCGCTTCCTTAAGACAGGCGAATCTGATCATCCGATCGAACTGCTGAAGATTGCCGGCGTGGACATGAGTTCTCCACTTCCGGTACAGCAGGCCATGGAAACATTCAATCAGCTGCTGGATGAATTCGAATCGCTGCTGTAGCACCTGCATTGTATGTGCATATATATTACAAGGAACAAGATCATGAAGAAAAAACTTATCAACATATTTACCAACGGCAGCCAGTTTTCCCTGGAAACCCAGGCGGATCTGACGAAAAAGCTGGTGGATCGCGGATACACCGTAACCAGAGAATATTCCCAGGATGCAGAGCTGATCATCTGCATCGGCGGGGATGGATCTCTGCTGGAAACCGTCCATTCCTGCAACTTTCCAGAATGCCCCATCATCGGTATCAATACCGGACATCTGGGATTTTTCCAGGAACTTTCACCTGACGATCTGGATCATTTCATCTCCGACTATGAAAACGGACAATACACGATCCAGCACCTCAGCACGGTTGCCGCAGAAGTAACCACTAAGGACGGCCGAACCAATCGACATATCGGGCTCAATGAAATCGTTATCAAAGGACGCCAGTCCTATGCCGTGCACCTCCATATCTGCATCGACGGGGTCTCCATCGAGAAGTTCAGCGGTGACGGAATCCTGGTCGCCACTTCAGCAGGCAGTACAGCTTACAACTATTCACTGGGAGGCTCTATTGTAGATCCACGGCTCAAACTTTTGCAGGTGACGCCCATCGCCCCGATGAACACGACGGCATATCGCTCGTTTACCTCCAGCATCCTGCTGCCTTCGGATCTGACCATCGGCATCGTGCCGGAAGAAGAAGAAAACAAGATCTTTATCATGAACGACGGGATCGAAACAGGGTATTCTCAGGTTAGCGGGATCAGCATCACCGCTTCGGATAAAACGGTACAGCTCCTCCGGTTCAAGGATTATGATTTCTGGGACAAGATCAAAACGAAATTTTTATAGAAAACACTGCAGACACTAAAAACACTACGACAGAAGGGCCACGATTTATGACAGAATTTATTCATAAGGTAACAAAAGAAGACGAAGGAATGGAAGTGCGGGAAATCATGCGGACCTATTTTGATTTTTCCGCCCGCCTGCGCAATAAAATCAAGCGGGAAAAACTAGTAATGCTCAACGATGAGCAGACGCCCGGCTGGATCAAGCCAGAAGTCGGCGACGTGATCCGCATCGATCTTCCGGAAGAAAAAAGCCATTTCGAACCGCAGCCGATCCCACTGGATCCAGTATATGAAGATGACGATCTGCTGATCATCAACAAGCAGCCGGGGCTCATCGTCCATCCGACCAAAGGTCATCCCACAGGCACCGTGGCCAATGCTCTTATGTATTACATGGAACATACGGGAAAGCCCTTCAAAATCCGCTTCGTCAACCGCCTCGACATGGACACTTCCGGTCTTCTCGTCGTAGCCAAAAACGCATACTGCCAGAACGACTACACACGTCAAATGAAAGAAAATCTGGTACAGAAACGTTATCTGGCCATCGTAAAGGGGATCCTGGAAAACGATCACGGCACCATCGATCTTCCGATCGGGCGTCCGGATCCGGAGAATGTGGCTCGGGGCGTTATGGAAGGCGGCGCTCCTTCTGTAACTCACTATACGGTTCGCGAACGCTTCCTGCAAAGCGGCTACACCCTGGTGGAACTGCTGCTGGAAACAGGGCGGACACACCAGATCCGGGTACACATGTCTCACATCGGTCATCCGGTTCTGGGAGACTGGCTGTACGGTGGTGTCAACATCGATCTGATCGAGAGACAGGCGCTTCATGCAGCAAGCCTCACCTTCACTCATCCCATAACAAAAGAGCAGTTAACGTTAACTGCTCCTGTTCCTGAAGATATGCAGAATGTACTACGCAGACTAAAGTAACAGTCTGCGTTTTTACTTTTCTTCCATGATTTCGCCAATCGTCTTCTTTTTCAGTTCCTCGATCAGGATCTTCTGGATACGTTCGATTTCCTGATGCACCTTGCATGGCATGCTTTCCGGATTCCGGTTGCACTCCTCTTTCATGCAGTGTAAAATGGCCAGATCACCTTCCGTCACACTGATCACGTCGTACATGGTCAGATCCTCCAGCTTTCTGTTCAATAAATATCCACCTTGATTACCGCGTTCTGATTTTACGAAACCAGCCTGCTCCAGTTCCCGCAAAATCTTGTACGCAAACGCCTTAGGGATATCCTCTTTTGTGCAGATCTCCCTGACATTATGTACCTTTTCATCCTGCAATGCACGAAAAATACGCATTGCATAATCGCTTCTCCTTGTAATTAACATGCTTTCTTTCTCCATTTGATACGATTTTGCATAGGGGTCTTATTCCTATACTATATCACATTCCTGTCATACATGCCAATCAAAAATATACTTTACCGTTTTGAGGATCTTCTCCGCGCTTATACTTGATCAGTTCACTGACGGTGACCATCTGATACCCGTTTTCCTTCAGCCACGGCACTATCATTTCTGTTGCTTCTGCAGTTGGCTCATGGATCGAGTGCATCAGCACGATCTTGCCATCCAGCTTGCCTTGATCTGCTTTTGTTTTGATACAGTCAAAGGTCTTCTGTGCATCCTTTGTTTTCCAGTCCAGTGTATCGATGCTCCACATGATGACCGGCATCTGAGCCAGAGAATTGACGGTGTCATTCGTGGCTCCATAACATGGACGAAATACCGTAGGAGCAGAACCGCAGGCTGCCTGTACCGCATCATTGGTTCTAGTCAGCTGGTCCTGCGCTGCCTCTGGAGAAATCTTGGTTAATTGAGGATGGTTCCAGGAATGATTTCCCATCTCACATCCCAAAGTTTTCGCACGTTTGATTTGATCCGGCCGTTTTGTCGCACGAGTTCCGGTATAAAAGAATGTAGCTACTGCACCATTCTGTTCCAGACAGTCCAGGATCTTCGTCTCGCTGGCATCTCCCGGGCCGTCGTCATATGTAAGGGCTACCATTGGACGGTCAGGATCGATATAACGTTCCGCGATCTGATCCCGCATGATGCCATTGAGATCAGATTTTGATACCTTGACAGCCAGCGTTCCCTTTGACGCATCCAGGATCGTTCCCGGATCGAAATAAAATGTAACAAATTTTTCCGATACTGTGAACTTGTTGAAGTTGACCGCATCTGCTGTCACATGGCTTTCCCAGCCATCCACCAGTTCATCACTCTTGTATTCCTTCTTCAAATATTCTGCAAAATATGCTGCACAGAGCGTCCGATATTCCGGCACGAACATTTGCTCCGGATAAATGACATTCCCCGTTTTTTCAGAGACCAGATAAGTATACAAGGCTGATGTTGTGTCCACCATATCCTTCTTCTGCTCCTGGCTTTCTCTGGTACTGATCACTATGCTCACCGCACCGTTATCTGACTGATATGTCGCCGAACTGAGAATGAGAGCTTCTGCTGGAGCCTTGTATTTCTTATTGTCTTTATTTTCTTCTGCACGCTGTGCTTCTGCAGACTCCTGCGCCGCTTTATAATCTGCCGTGATCCTGTCGATCTGTTTCTGTCGGAATGCATTCACCGGCTCATTATCGATAACATCATAGTCGGCGGCATAGGAAATCGGTGACCCGTATTCATAAACTTTTTCCGTTTTTCCGTTGATTTCAAACAGCTTATCCTCCCGGAACTGCTTGTCCGCATAAGACTTGAATTCAGCATCATCCTGATAGACATTGGTAGAAAGCACTGCCATCGTCACAACGACTCCCGTTACGACCAGCAGTACGCAAAATATAAGAAGCAAGATCCGCCGCTTTTTTTTCTGCTTTAGTGTGTGCTTTGGTGTGATATTGCCGGGTTCAAAATCATCAAGGATCTCGTCCATCTCATCTATATCTAAGTGGACATCGTCCATCTCATCCGTTTTATCCTCTATGATATCATGATTCTTTTCGTTCTTATATTCTCTCATAATTGCTGCAACTCCTTCTGCTATGACACTTAAAACATTTTATATCACCAGATTCATTATAGCACACCCATTTCAGAAAAGGCACCACACGTAGTAAAGATTGTCTTAAGTTTTCTTTAAGATACCAGATCATGCAAAACCACCTGTCCAGCTGCCCACTCGGGTGCCCATTTATATGGGCAAAACCAGGGTAAAACAGGGGTAAAACGTTCCTTTTTGTAGGCAATAAAAAAGCCCGCAATCGTTGAAATTGCAGGCTTTTCAATGTGGAGCGGATGATGGGAATCGAACCCACAACTTCAGCTTGGGAAGCTAAAAAAGGATGGCTAAATTCCAACAATTACGTTGATTCATGCCTGATCCCGTGCCTTTGGCGTTTTCCCTTCGCGCAAATCCTTTGTCGGCAACGCGTGAACCTTAGCTATTCTCGCATCCATGTCCCCATTCCAGCCGTGGGCCTTGTAGACTTTCCAAAATTCTTCTAATTCTTTCCGCTGCTCCGGAGTTGCGAAATCCTGATCTAGCAGTTTTTCTATTTTGTCCGATAACGCCCCGTATGACAGCACTGCCAGCGTCCGTTTTGTGATTGAATTTCGATCAATCAATTTCATGGTAATGGCAACGGCTCCGGAAGTAATACCCCCGGAGCCGATCATAAGGGCCAACACCTGCATCCATGTTATGTCGCTCATGCCGCCCTCCTACACGTTGATGTGTACCGATGTCCCCATCTGCCTTGTATTGGCGTAGGAGTACTTCGCACCGTACTTATAGGCCAGCTGTACAACCTGCTTTCTTCCTGCTGCCGTATCGCAAACGCCCTTGATGTAGATATCCGCAGCCTTGCCTTTTTTGTGAGACGAATTCTTGTTTCCGCCAACCTGCGCATTATGCCTATTGCACCGCTGCCCGGATCTGATATTGACCGGCCGGCCGTAATGCGCCCGGATTTTTTCCAGGATATTCAGCAGTTTTGCGTTAGTATTGCCTGCTGGGTAGCCGTTGCAGTAACGACCGCCGCACTTGCATTTGAATTCCGATTTGCGGAAGTGAGCACTGGATCCGCCGGAAGCTGTAGCCGCGCCGTTACCATTGTATCTGCCCCAGAATTTAGGACCACAGATTCCGTCCTGAACCAGACCCCATGCTTTCTGTTTCGCCTTGATGGCGGCTACGGTAGTAGGACCGCACTTTCCATCCTGCTTCACGCCTACGATCGCCTGGATCAATTTTACGACAGCTACCAGTTCAGCGTTTGTCTTAGGACCGTACTTACCGTCCTGCACCAGCCCGCGGAGCTTCTGGAACTTCTTTACCGCCGCTTTTGTAGCAGGACCCGCCTTGCCGTCTATTTTACCTTTGTAGCATCCGTAATAATGCGCTAAACCTCTCTGGTACTGAGTTACTGTTAACATTGTCAGCACCTCCTATTCCTCATAAATGATTTTAAGTCCATATTCCTTTGCCGCCTCATGCTCGATGCGACAGCCTCTGGCATTCTCCCAGCCTTTGCAGAAATACGCTGCGTGACATAAGCTCATGTTCTCAAGAGATTTTGCAAGGAAGCAAAGTGGAATCTGAACAACGCCTCGCTCTTTCATGGACTCGCTACTGTACCATTCGTCTGTGAAAAGTGTGTTTACAATCTCATACCCTTCCGCTTCAAGTGCCTTGATAGCCGCTTCTCTTGTCGCTACGATTTCTTCGTCAGTTTTGCCAGCCATAGGCTGAGATAACATTGCTTTTTTGATCATTACTCTACCTCCTGAGAATCGCTTCCATCTCCATCTTCCTCAAGTGCCTTTTTGTACCCCTGTGCTTCCTGTGCCTTGGAAGTAACATTGTTGTTCTTCCACCAGATCCACAGAGTAGACAGACCAGCCGCACACATTGTCAGAAATTCTGTGAACTGCGCTTCGTCAAATGGGATCGGATTCTTTCCCGCCAGCGTCAGACACATATTCACCATTAACATCGCTGTCACGATTAATCTGATAACTGCTCTTACTGTTTCGTTTTTCATTTTTCATACCTCACTTTCAAAAAAATGTACTAAAAAAAACAGGGCGTATTCCCTGCTTATAAACTGTTTATTTCCACTTACCAAATATGTGAATTGTATAACCGAACGACCCTGCCTTTTGAGATCCAAGGGAGTCTAACTGTACTTTTTTAATTGCTGCATCCCATCTTGTCCCGGATTGATTTGCCGATATACCAAATCCAGTATCAACTTGCGAATTGTAAAACATTCGTCCGCTACTAACCGAAAACGGAAGATTAACATGTACAGTGCAATGATACATGCCGTTCCATGTTTGAACATAGCTGGCAGTAGCAGTACCGCAACCATATAACACACAATATCCGGATGCCCATTTCCTATAGAACCAGTCTCCGGAGATTCCTTGCGATACGATATAGTCAACCTTTGTTTTGGTGCACAACTTCTTTAAGATGGTGAATATTCTCATACGCACCACCCCATTTCTTTTATCTGCCGTAAAGAATTAATTCGGCCGTGTAACCAGTTGGTTGTTTGGATACCGATATGGCTGTTTTGCTTATATTCACATAAATTACGGAATTGTATGTCCCTACAAAATGTGTTTGAGCACTGCTTGTTAATGTCACCACAGGGATTAAAGTCTTGATACGAACTCCTCCAAAATATGTTACTAAAAGCAATTCGTTGTATTTGTCCGCATTGTATGAAATGGTTCCAGAGCTTTCTGCGATCTTCACCCATTTCTTTGTTTGCTTTGAGGACTTTAGATTTTTTATATCTGAGAAGGCTTTCTTTAAGAGATTGTACATAATCTATGCACCCCTCTCTTAAAAATCTTGTTAAACAGTACCCCCCCCGATAATGTTACTAAGTGAATCGGGAATAATAGGATCGATGCCTATAATTCGTTTAATACCGTAAGATTTATTGGGTGCTCCAGGCGTGTTGACATTTACCCATCCCCAATCTAATTTACACGAATCTCCGTTCAAAGACATAAAAAATGCTGTAACACCCATCCATGATGGATAATTAGCGTTCACAGTGCCAGTAAATACAGTATCGCTACGTCTTATAGCAATACCACTAACCCCGCCCAAATCCAAGTCAACTTGAATGAGATTATATTTACTTATATCTTTTATAGTCTTGGTTCCGCTATCCCATGATGTACTAGAATCAAATAGTATTTTATTCTTCTTTTTGAAATAATCAAAAATAGCCTGTAGGCTGTTTCCGGCTTGTTTTAAAAGCAAATATATTTCCTGATCGTTCATACCGCTCCTTTCTCATGCGATACGTTTCCAGAAGTATACGGTTATATACGGTTGAAGGTTGTTGTGAGCTTTGTTGCCACCTTGATCACGTCCAGCTGGTTGTGCCTCATTTCCGTTATAAACGTTCCAACCTCGTGCTGCTGATCCGTAGGCAGTTAATTTATCAGAGCTAAGATACCTAGCCGTATTTCCGCCCCATGCGGATCCCGTATTTGTGTACATATGACCCGAATGTGCGGGCATCTCCGATTCGGTTAATTTAACGGTTTTTGCACCGCCCGTTTTTTCAACGGTATCAAAGCTTGTGTCAGAATCATCAACTCCAACCAAAGTTCTCCCATTAGCGAAACGTACCCATGTCTGATTCTTAAATAATTTGTTTGGATCATAGCTAGCATTAACCGTCGTAATGATATGACCCACTGGATAGATCCAGTCTATTAATCTAGCTACCCCCCCCCCAGCAAATTCATCAGTTCTTGATACTCCGCGTCAGTAATCGTGTAGTCAATATTACCTACCCAAAAGCCTTCATTTTGTGCTTCGCCAAATAAACGGACTCCTTTACCTCCAGCTAATCTACTAATCACTGGAGCTCCCGTAACAATCCGGTTTTCTATGCTACTGATCTTGTCCGTCAGTGTTGCAATAAATTCCCACGTGGATGTTGGATCAGTGCCGCTTACGATCGTTGACGCTTCGAAACTCCAGCTTGACGTTGTAATCGTCAATGCTGTATAGGTCGCAGCATCTATAGCTTTATATTTCAAGATCAGCGATCTGCTGTTTTGCCCGGCTACCGAAGCCACCAGACCATTGATAATAACCTTCGTGTTCGTCCCGTTTGGATTGCGATTCCCATTGGCATCACACGGGTAGTACGTCATATTCGTGATTGCCGGTGCCGAATAATCCACCACTGTAATTGTTTTGGTCAGTGTTCTGGTTCTACCCCTGCTGTCAGTTACCGTAGCAACAATATCTACGCTCCCTGCCGTATTCAGTGCATTCGATTGAAATTCTTCCGACTGATACTTTACACCGTCCAGTGTTACCGCATAGGATTTGATCGTACTACCGTACACACCTGCAGCGTTGACCTTCACATTCAGCTGTGACAGCGACCGGACAAACCGGTTTCCAAACGCCGTCGTGACGGCTGTAATGGCCTCGGATGCCGAAATGCTGCTGACTGTAGGGACAACACTATCAGGAACCGTTACTGTCAGATTCACAGATTTGCTCCCGATCGTCGTGCTGCCGGATTTAGTCGTTACCGTCACTGTTGCTGTTGCCGACGTCCCGGAAATAGCGTTGATCCATGTTTTCGGTATCGTGAACGCTGTCCCGGACGTTACTGCTTTGCTATATGATCCCAGACTTACCGTTATCGTATCCGTAAAGCTACTCGATTTTTTTGTTGCCGTAGCTATCACCGTAGTTGATTCGTCAGCTGGAACACTTGATTTATTTACCGACAAATCGGACACTCTCGGAATTGTCGGCAGTGTCAGAGAATTCGATGCTGTTATTGTAGAATAGCCGCCAACGTTTGCCTCATAGCCACCAGAGACGCTAACTGAACCGGCTCCATTACTGTTATGATAGACCGTGATCGTACCGCTCCACAATATGGTCGTTGATGTCTTGGGCAACTTGTGAGTAAAACTTGTGTAGTGAGATCCATTTACTTTAATATATCCGGACTTGTTATTATCGTTATGCGTATTATTTGTAGTCTTAGCTACAAACTTGACATACACATTTGAATAATTCCCTGCAATACTTTGTGATGAACATGATAATTCTATCCATGCCGATAATGCCATTTTATCCTAACCTCCGATCCATACATCGTTTAAATTGTTGCCTTTGCCTTCGATATGAGCTCCTGGACGTATTGCCCAGTTGTCACCAAATCGAATCTGATTCTGCACGGCGATGTTTCGCACCTCCAGCACCTCGTTTGTGAACTTCGCTACAGTCTGGTCGTTATATTTAAACTCCAGCGCATCATTGGTAAACTTTGCCTGCACTGGACTGTCCGATTTACCAATGATAATGTTTCCCTGCTCCAAACGAATGAATTGGTTTCGTTCAACGATTTCGTTTCCCACATCATTGATCCGTTCCTCCAGTTGGTTAAATTCCAACTGAAATCCGTCTGAATTTGCCTTAAACAAGTTCTGCACTTCTTCCTTATAGGATTCCAGATCCGTTGTTGTTGTGTACCCTTGCAAAATGGAAATGGTAACGTTTTCCGCGGTCTGCAAAATATTTGTGGTCGCATTGCTAATGGTTTCGTTGACAAACTGCGTATTGTCCTCTGGTGCTGGCGTCCAATCAGATGATGTATTCGATTTTTCCAGCTTTACCAGCTGCACAGTGCAGTTATGCGCTGCCGACGCTGGCAAATTGTGAATGGTCAGTACATTGGCAGCCTGTGCCGGTCCGCCGGCATATGCCGCCGGACAAGTGAATGTGTATTCATAGCGTCCAGTATCTGCGTTAATGGCCAGATTATCCAGAATCATCGCATATCCATTATCACGGTATGCTGCAAAGGTTCCGGCCGTTTTGGTAGCCTCAAAAGACAGGGTATAGGTTTCACCCACCTCCCAGTCCTCAGACAATTCGTAACTGCCGACCAGCGTTTCTGCGGATATCTGCGGATCCATCGAATCCAGAACGTAGTTCCTGCCGCCGATCCGCATCTTGCTGACCTTAGTTGCCAATGACGAAATGGCATTGGCGTTCTGAGTTATGCTGGTTTCTGCCGACGTCACCCAGTCAGCCAGACTGTTCGCTGCGGACTGTGCCGCTGCTGCCGCGTCTCCTGCCGCTGTAGCGTCTGCCTGTGCCTGATCCGCTGCAGCCTTAGCCGCCGCAACTTCTTCATCCGTCGCATCCGCTCTGTTTTTCAGTTCGGTATACTTTGTCTGCGCTGCATTGGCCGCCTCCTGTGCCTGATCGGCTACTGTCTTAGCTGCCGCCGCATCGGAAATAGCCGTGCTGGCATTGATCTCTACCTGGTCTACTTTCGTAGCTGTGGAGCTGATCTGTGCCGCATTCTGATCGATCCGGGTTCCCAGATCTGTGCTGATCTGCGTCAGATCACTTTTCTTAGCGTAACTGGTCGTCATTTCATTAGACAGCGTTTCCAGATTTGTCTGCAAAGCATCTATTTCCTGATTGGCTGTTTCCAGCTCGCTATTGACTTCCCCGACTTTGGTTAATGCAGAATCAGCAGTATTTTTTGCTGTATTTGCCAGTGTGTTTGCTGCAGCCGCTGTTTCGTGTACTTCGTTCCAGGTCGTTTCTAAAATCCCGTCTGAATATGTCAGCAGGGTCGGATTCGGCTCTGACCACTCCGTACACCAGCGTGACCACAGGTATTTCCCTGTCGTCCATTCCGGCAGCGTTCTGACCCACTCTCCGCCTGTCATTTCAGTGCTGGATGTAGACAGATAGTACTGCTTCGTCATGGTAACGATGGACGGCGACGCCTTGCCGTCTTTTCCCGTGTCACCGTACACGCCGATGATTTTAGGCGCCAGATCTTCCGTGCTCCCGTCGCTGTAAGTCAGGGTTTCATAATTCCACAGATACTTCTTTTCCGGCGTCATGGCTGGCACAGATGCTCCCGTGCTCCATCCGATAGTGTCAATGGTGATCCCGCTATCCTGATCGCTGACCAGATAATGCTCCGTGATGCTGATCAGGGATTTTCCCGGATCACCTTCCACCTTTGACCATTTATATACGGTCGGATCTGTCAAGTCCGGCTCTAAGGTTTTCCGGTTTGCCGCGATCCCGACATAGACTTTGCCTTCCGGTTCCAGGCTGATCCCGTTTCCGTTTTCATCATCTGCATATACGATCCAGGTATAATAAACCCGGTTCTTTGCCAGTTCGGCGAACTGCGACGCCAACGCCTGTACCTTGTCACTGATCCCGCTACTTTTTATCAGATATTCGCCCAGGGTTGCCTTTTGCGAATCCTTTGCGATAGATACCTCCAGCTTCAGGATTCTCGCCGACAAGTACAGCTCACCATTGTCATCCACCAAATTGATCCTGTCTCCGATCTTGGCCGCCTGTGGCAGCTCTGCAATGTCGACTTCGTAGTTGACTTCGGTATCACAGATCTTTTTCAGCTCCGTGACAGCATGGGCGCACAGTTCCTTCTGACTGGTCGTATCGAATGAATAGGTTTTCTCAATATGCCCATCACCTGTGCCGGTTTCCGATAGATAACGGCTCCATTTCTTGACTGCTTTCCTCGATTTCAGATACTTCCCGGAAATGTAAAAATCGCCGTCATCATACTTGTAACCGGCTAAGGTGATGGGATCTTCCTGCCCTTCTGGCGTTCCACCTGTAACATACAACGCAGTTGCCAGATTAGCTACAGAACTTTTGATCACGATGTTATTCAGATTCTTGTTGATTCTAAACACCTCACCAGTATCTTTGCCCCGTTTTTTATGGATGTTGATGTACTTGTGCAGCACCTGCAGCTTGTCAATGTCGAATGTATAGCTGATTTCGGCATTGTCAAACTGTGTGGCCACACTGGCCAGTCTTTCAGTAACGGTAGTCTCGCCTTCCCATTTCAGTTTCCGGCTTAGGTCAGGGATCTCATTGATTCCGATTTCAAAACCGCTGTCTTCTGTCCATTTCTCCACATACCACTTGATAGGGTATGCTTCTGTGGCCTCGAACGCTTGCGCCACATCGTTTAGAAGATCCAGTCCTGCATCTTCAGCGTACAGGTAGATTTCCTGATCATCGATATCCAGTTCCGAATCAATGATAGTATAGAACTCCTTTTCATCGCCGTTACTCCGCAAGATGTAGTTGCCCGCCTTGACGACTTCCTGCAGCTGACGTTGTTCGGATTTTTCAAATGATACCGTACATTCAAACGATGCAACTCCGGTATCCACGTCTTCGATCTTTTTATCATCAGATGCAAAAAAACCTCGCGGCAGACCTGTCGATGCCTGCCCGAGGACTCCCATTCTCCTGTTCGCAAAATAAATAATCATAAGAATGCCTCCCGGTAACGTACTTTCAGCACCGGAGCATATTCATCTGAAACCCAGGACGAATACGCCACACCGATCTGGTTCAGACCCGGCCGGAGTACGAAGCCTTCCCAGTCGTTGCCTAATGCTCCCAGCTGTGGGGAGCGCACGCCGTTCAGGTAGATTTCGCCCTGATTGCAGTCCGCCACCAGCACGTCATTGGCACTGAACTTATTCGGTATGTTTTTCCAGGTGTCGCAGTTGTCCTTTACGAACTTAGCCCAGTAAATACCGTTATATGCCAGCGTATTCACGGACGAATACTGTTCAAACCGGAACGTGATTTCTGTGGCCTTGGTTTCTGCAATGGATGTATCCGTGTACACCTTTTTCAGATCTCCGATGGTGAACGTTACCTGCGATCCGCTTTTGATGATACTGGATGTTTTCACGGCTGTACTGGAAATGTCCAGGTCAATCGTTTCGACCTTGGCGTCGTTCACATAAAACTGCAGACTCGCTTTTTTGCCTGCTTTGTTTTTCAGGATCCTGACACCGGCTAAAATCTTCTTACTGGATCCAGACCCCGAAACTGCCAGTGCCTGAAATCCGCCCATCTGCGTGCTGTCATTTTTCCCGGATCCTACGCACATCTTCTGTTTATAGGTAAACGTGAAATCAGCTGCCCCGGAAACTCCCGCAGAATCCGCCGGAATCGTCCGGGTGATGGATGGACCGTGATACTTGCCCTCACTGCTGCCGTAGCTGGACGCACCCAGGAAATACGTTTCTGGAACGTCAGCCACATAGGCGCTGATCGGCATATTAGAACAGCCTGTTTCCGGCATGATACCAGCGATGTTAGCAAGCAGGGAATCTGTACGCCACGCCTTGAATTTAATCCCCGTAAGAGCCGTCTGCTCCGCCGTCAGACCGGTTACTGTAAAGGATGTGCTGACGGTATGGGCTGATCTGCCTTTCCAGTATGCAGATGTCGTTTTGACCCATATGTCATGCCAGCTTCCACCAACATAAACCGATGCCTTAACACCAAGACCTTTACCGAAATAGTTTCTATCGGTACCCAGCGATGCTGTGATCGTTGCCGTGATGGTCACCGCATTGGATGTCCTGCCGGTCGCCCGTAGCGTCACGGTATAATGAAACCGCGGCTTTCCGGCTGGCGTCTGCTTACTCAAAACTGTTCCAGTCGTCGTCTTAGGTGATGCGGGAACGGCATAGGATGCGATCTTCATTCCTATGGATCCAGCAGCCACTCCGTCAGATGGAAGCATCTTACCGGTGTTCTGGCTCCACAACGCCTTTGCCGCCGCACCCCAGTCGTCAGCTGTTTCAAATGTCTGATTGATCAGGGTCTGGGATTTCGCATACACATTGCTGCCGTCTTCTTCATCAGGATCTCCGATCTGGATGATCTTTTCCTGTTCGTTGAAAAACGCAACATATCCGCAGTCACCATGCCCGGTCAATGTCGTATCTCCACCTTCTGTTTCCTGATAGAAATCTGCTTCCAGAATCGGAAAAGATTCATATGTGCCGCCGTAGTCAACCAGGATCGTTCCCTTATCATCATCCAGCGGCTCCGCTTCATATTCCGCAACAGAATATTTCAGCGGATCCAGACACAGTATTTTAAACTCGCCTTTTACCGAATTCAGACCCGGGTCGATCTCGCTGACCTCTGACGGCGTACCGATGAAAAACTTATCCGGCTCGTCATTAAAAATGATTTCGGCGTCATCCACGTTCAAGATCCTGCCCAGTTTGTTATAGGCTTCCCGGAACGCTTCTGCACTCTCTGCGATCAGCTGATACCCGACAGTGATAGTTCTGGCCGGGTACCGTTTATTTTTTCTGATTTCGCCGTTTTTTGTGCCTATTTCATAGGTGTTGATCTCCGGGGACAAGGCTTCTCTCCCCTGCACATACATGGTATGGTAACCCTCGATCTGTGTTTCGATCAGTTCCCCGTTGATCTGCAGAGCCTCTTTCGGAATGTACTGCTGCGTTAAATTTTCGTTTACGTCTCTGAATTCATACATCGTTACCTTACACCCCTCTTTCTTGCTGCTCTCGTTTCTCGCTTATCCAGTTCTTCCTGGGTATATGGCGCCGATACCTTGGCGATGGTTTTGCCGTCCAGTTCAACCGGCACTTCAATCACGACGGTTCTGCCGCCGCCATAGTTGTACTGGTCATACAACTGGCCGGATCCGCCGCTGCTTGTCGCCCATGCAATGTCCGGGGTTGCTACCTTCGGAACATATAACAGCTGCTGTGCAGCCTTCCGGGCCTGACGAACCTTGCCAAGGATTCCATTTACCCAGCCGATTCCATACCATCCGCCGAGCTTATCAGCTACCTTGGACGGTGAACCAATCTTCGCTTTGGCTTCGATCGCTTTTTCTGCTGCAGCTGCCAATGCTGCTGCCGCTGCACGTACCGTCCCAAGCTGGGAACGCATACCGTTGGCCAAGCCTATACCAATAAAACGACCTGCTGAATATGCGCCAGATGCCGCACCCCGCAGAGTCACATTGATAGAAACAACTGCAGACCTGCATGCCGCAACTGCACGCTGCAGCCCGCCCCGAAGCGCATTTGCAAATCCATTACCGGATGCCAGACCAATTGCCATAAATAACGCAGCCAGAGGTCTGATAGCTGCCGTGATGTTTGCCGTTGCAGAACGTACCGCCGCCGCTGCCCTGGATGCGCCCGAAGACAGCCCGGACGCCAAGCCAGCTCCCGCCTGCAATCCAGCAGACCGCAATGCCGGAACTAACATCATGGCCGCTGCCGTGATGGATGCAAATGCCGCAATGAACGGCCCTACATTCGGCGCCGGGATCGTGAAATTGGCAAATGCTGCTTTGAGCAATGTTACGTTGGTCACTACGCCACCGATCATGCCAGATAACGCTGACAGAGCTGCATTGAATGCAGCAATGCCGGCAGCTCCCATTGTGATCGCCATTATAAGTCCCATCATCCCCGCTGCAACCTGTGGAAGATTCGCGCCCTTTTTGGATATTGTGCCGATACCTGTTGCAACCGACCCAAGGGCCTTGCCGATGTCGAACAATGACAATTCCGAAATCATTTTGATTCCCTCGGCTACGGATTTGAACCCTTCGCCCGCATTCCGCGCAGAGTTTCCGACGGATTCTATTACCCCAGCGATTGAATCCAGCACCCGTGCAAAACCGCCGCTGATCGCATCGACCACAGTAGCAACACCGTCGGCCAGGGTCGAAAATCCATCACAGATAGACTGAACGACCTGGGAAATGACATCCCCGGCAGTCCGCATCACATTACACAGCGTTCCGCCGATCACAGTAACGATCTGACTGACCGCATTTGCGATAACAGGAACGATCTGGGCTATGGTATCGCCCAGCTGTTTGATCATTACCGTTAATGCCTGCACAAACGGCGTTGCCAGGCGCATTCCTGCACCGATCAGGACGATTGCCGCCCCGAATGCCAGGATCCCAACAGCACCCGCCGTCAAAGCCGTTCCCAGTGCGGCGAATACTACCGCAAGACCGGCAACAACAATGCCAAACGCTCCCATGGCTGCCGCACCTTCAAGGCCTGTCTGGGCGATCGGAGCCATGGCCAGTGCCATAGCAGCAACTGCTGCGGCAAAAACGATGATCCCCGTCGTGCTTGCCTGCAGCTTTGTTCCGACGGATGCCAGAACCATAGCCACAATGCTGACCGCCGATGCAAACGCGATCAGCGGAGCAACCGCCGTCGGACCTAATTTTCCGATTCCCTGCAGTGCCTTCGCCAGCAGTGCCAGCGATGCAATGATCAGGGCTACTCCGGTCATCTTTGCCAGCGCACCAAGACCGCTTTTTAGTTTAAATGTACCCTTTGCGGCCAGATCCCCCGCTTTACCAGTTTTCTTAAACGTCTCGGATGCACTTTCCAGCGGAGTGAGCCAGCTGGAAACCTTTTTATATGCCTTGAATGCACCGACACCCGCAATAAGTAACGGAATCATACTGGATATGCCTTCGGCATGTTTATTCATGAATTTTAAAACCCCGCCTATGACCTTACCGGCCCCTGATGCCACTGTCTTTAAGGCTTCGAATGCTGGAGTCAGACCGGCGATAATGCCCTTCAAGTTGATCTTTTCGATCCCCTTAGCCAACTTATCAAATACGGCAATGATCTTTTCCTTCGCCTTGTTCGCCGACTCGGCGATGGTTGGCAAGCCATTGTTTTGCAGCATCTTATCGATTGCTCCGATACAGGTTGCCATTCCTTTTGTTACACCAGTGCCCAGATTAGTGAACGCTGTTTTGATGCCTCCGGTTGCACTCTTAGCCTGGTCTTCAAATGATGCCAGACCATCGATACCTTCTTCATTCAGTCTGACCATGGTATCCATGAATTCATCCATGGATACGGTACCATTACGCAAGCCTTCACCCAGCGCATCGGTAGACATTCCCATAGCTTTTGCTACCTGATTCAGCTGTGCCGGCATAGCCGTCTGGATAGATCGCCATTCCTGCATATCCATCTTCCCCTTGGAATACGCCTGAGACAGCTGCTCAACGGCTGCAGACTGCACCTGCGTGGACATGCCGCCCGCCGTGATGGCGTTGTTCATAGCCAGAAAATACTTGGTGGATTTTTTGATGTCGTTATTTTTAGAAACGAATCGTGTAACGCCTGCCGTTGCCGTGTCCATAGTAGTTGGCAAACCAGAAATTCCCTTATCCAGATCCTTCATAGCTTGCTTGATATCCTTCGTGGCTATTCCAAGATTTTTCATGACCTTTGGGAAATTATTCAGCTGGTCATACCTGTCGACCGCACTGCCAACATGGGATTTCATAGTATCCAGCGCCATATTGACGCCCCGCATTCCCAGCTGCAAAAGTGCGCCTGTGCCTATTGTTCGCTTAAACCCGCCATTGAGGGAATCAGCCGCCGACGCCGCTCCTTTCAGTGCCGCAGACATATGATCTTTGACAGATAGAATCGCCTGCACCGCATAGCTTTCAGCCATCGTCTTTACCTCCTTTCTTTAATACTTTTTCGATACCTCGAAACCGCGTTCTTCGCTTCGGATTTGAAGACTTCAAAACATTCGCAACTGAATCCTTATAGTTGAAAAACTTCTGGAACGTCGTATAAACCGGCCGAGTCTTGCCTCTGCCTGCTTTTTGTTCCGCTTTAGCCGCAAACGTCAACCAGGCCTGCAGATGATTCCTATAGTCCAGATCAACCTGTTTCAGCATGGCTGCCTTCATCATCAGGGTGTACTGCGGGATCGTCAGCTGATCCACCTGATCAAAACTCTTGAAATCCAAATACCTGAAACAATTCAATGCGATTTCCTGATACGTCTCCTCAAAACTTGTTACTCGTTCGCTGCTGCTTCCAGACTCTTGAACATCTTCTCCGCCCTCTTCTTCGTGGCGTTGGATGTCGTGAAAAAACCGATCACATCATCAAACAGCTTGTCGATATCCGTATCAGGATCTTCAATGTAGGCTTCAAGTTCCTGTTTCGTTACCCGTGGCGACTTCCCCTTGTTGGCCAGATCCAGCACGTTCACCAGGTCAATGACATCTCCGTCGTAGATATGTGTCAGTGCCATGGTCAGTCCTGCGTCTTCGGTAACACCGGACATTTCCACCTTGACCGTTTTGTTAATCTCCCTAACAAATCCGACCCCAAAATTGAACGTATAAACTTTATCGTTTATTGTTAATTCAAACATGATTTTTCCTCCAGATAATTAAAAAGAGAAGGCGAAAATCGCCCTCTCATTAGATAAAAAATAGGTTAAGATTTAGACTATGCCCCAGTCTTCTGTGTATCTGCAAAGACATAGGCCGCCACTTCCTGCTGCTCCTCGCTGACAGTAACCTCGCCGGTAGCTCCTGTACCGTTGATGCCGAACGTCGTTTCCACTTCGGCGTGGTCTTCAGCACTGGACGTCAGAGTGTACTCTGTCAGATAACCCTGATAATATGTGCCCTTGAACTTACCTGATTTGGTTGCGATCGGTTCTGCCAGATTGACTTCCCAGATCTCGATCAACTTATTAGCCAGCATGGCCGCCTTCATCTTGTCGTACATCGTATCACCCTTTGCCAGTACCGACGTGGCCGAAATTTCAATTTCCGGTACGTTCGGTGTTCTGATCGGGCCATCCTTGGTTGCCGTGGTGTCGGCATCCGTCGTGATATTCGTTTCATTTTCCGTTGTGAATGCGATCGCAACTGCATCGTCTGTCGCCGCATTTTCCAGAATCCGATACAGATACATGATCTTTTTTCCGGATACCGCTTCAGCGAATAACTGCAGCTGCATAGCGTGCATTTTCATTCTATTCTTCATGTGTTTTCCTCCTAACTAAATTTAAACTCTACTTCCAGCCTGCCTCTAAGTAACGGCTTTCCTGTAGATGTGTCCGGCAAGATCCGCTGTTCAATATTGTGGATCAGCCAGGCAAAGTTATCTGTATGTTCCAGTTTTCTGCAAATGCCCTTGATCTGCAAAAGCATTGCCGAAACTGTACCTCGTTTTTCCGGTGTGCTGTGCCAAACGTCAATGGTCTGGTAAACTGTCCCGGTCACGGCTCCTTTCATTTCCGTGTCGATCAGCTGACTGTCTGCCAGATAGACGAACGGATACGGCGTGTCTTCCGGCGGCAGGAATCCATCATAGACCTTGCCCGGAAACGCCTCTTTCAGTTGTAACAGCAGTGCTGTGAATAATTCCTGTTGTGGATCCATGCTATCACCTCGTTAATTTCTGCAAGTCTGCGATGAACTGAGCTTTAACGGTATTGAACGCCGGTTTGACATATGGCTGCGCTGCCATTTTCCGTGTACCAAATTCAACGTATGCAGCATATTCGGTGTGTGGCTGCACCACAGCAGACAGTCCGCCGTCTTTGATCTGCAGGTCAATAGATCGGAACAGCGTACCGGTATCGATTGGTGCCCGCAGTTTTGTCCATTGCTGAAGCCTTGTTCCATTGGCTCTGACGACCGTCTTGACGGCATCCAAACCAGCTTTTCTCATCAATGCCGCAGATAACTCCGCCTGTCCCTTAAATACTACCGTTCCGCCCATTTTATACCTCCGATACTACCAGAATCTGTTTAGTACGCAGTTTTCGTTCAAAATCCACGATATATTGCTTTTCATCGATCCTGATCCTGTTATAGGTTTTCGTATAATGCTGCTGCAACCTGATCACCTTACTGTTACGCTTGATGTCACCGTACAAGATCTGCTTTGTGTCGGTGGAAGTATCCGTCACATCGGCATACAACTTTGTTTCCACTGGATCACTATCAGCATAATCCCCGGTCTTAGGATCATACATACCCTGCCGGATCAGCTGGAAGTAAATTGGCGTATCGTATCTCATAAAAACTTAAAGCCTCCTTTTGCTCCCTGCTGGCCAAGAGAATCCTTAAAGCTCTGAATCTCCGCCATATACGCATCAAAATCCGAATCAGAAAATGTCAGGCTCTCTCCCTCGACAGAGTGAGAAGCAGTGCCTTCTGATCCGATCCTGTTGAAACGCACCACGGCCACTTCTACTATAATGAAATTCATTTCTTCTGGCGGATCCGTTCCTCCCAGCAGCAGTTTTAATCTGGATCTTACAGAACTGATGATCCAGTTAAGCTTATCATCAAGATCGGTATCCTCTACCGCTATCCCCAGGATCCGCTTCAGGTCTTCCAGCATACCTGCCTCCTTACTTCTTTCCTACAGCTTTCCGGACTGCAGCCGGCAGTACTTCGTCTGCGACCTTTTCAATAAGCGGCATACCCTGCTTATTCTCACATCCAGAAAGTTCTTTGAGCCTTTTTTCCGTGACGTTGATCCCGACGCGCGGGAAAGAATCTCCCACGCTGTACGGGTAATCTTCGTCATGCAGATCGGAAAAAGCTTTGATCACCTTATACATACCGATCCTCCTATGCAGACTTCGCTGTTACTGTTGCAGATCCAGCCTTAACAGCTCTGAACTCCGCATCGCATTCAACAACGGTGATCTTCTTTCCGGTCTCTGCAGTGATATCCTTAGATCCGTCCCATGCGGTCCAGTTTTTCACATTCTGACCATATGTCACAGTAGTTTCAGTGTCAGCCACCTTGTACTTATACGAATTGCCTGCAGCCTTTTCCGGAGAGATCGTCACCTTCGTATCACCGGTTGCTGTGCCTGCGACAGAGCTTACTGTCAGCGTTCCCAGTCTAGAAGCAGATTCCAGCTTCGCAAAGGCAGTATCCTTAACGATCATGAACGCTACATCCATCGTCACTCTAAGAGCCACCAGTTCCTGCTCGAACAGGTTTACCGGTGTACCGTCTTCGTTGGTAAGTGTGGACAGCTGCGCTTCCTCGGAGATCTTGTAGCTCATGCCATACGGGATACCGTAATACATGTAATCAAAATCCCCTGCATACAGCGTGCCCTTTTCCAGAGATTTCAGATCTACTACCGGATAGCCATCCAGCGTATTGTTTGCTCTGTCATACAGGGTCTCAACAACAACGCCGTTTTCGATCTTCTGGACGTTGCGCAGCGTGCTTCTGTTCTTCTTTGTGGAGATGAACGCATTAACATCAAAGTCGCCGTCGGACAGGATATCTTCCAGGGCGAGGATGTTATCATACGTAAGCCCCGTGCTGATAGAATTACCGCTTTCCATCACAGACTCCTCCAGAGACTGTGGAAACGGATTGTCCGCATTCAGGATGACTGCATCATCGAACTTCTTATAAAACGCTTCTGCGATTTTCGGCTTCATCTTGTCAAAGAAGTCAGAAACCTTGTAGGTTAACAGCTCTCTGGAGCATGGAACGATAACGCCCAGCTTCTTTGCAACCATCTTTGCAGTAAGCCACTGCGGCTTGGAAGTTTTGATCTTTTCACCTTCACCTACCCAGTAAGCCCCTGGTCCCTTTGCAAAGTACTCGAACTCCTTTTCCTTAGAGTCCATTTCCTCATACTTGGCAAGCTGCATCACCTTGCTGCCTTCCATGACATCCTTCAGGATCAGCTCATTGTACTTATCCGGAATAGTCCCGTCTTTGTGCTCAAAGACCGTTACATTATCCGGATTCCACGTCTGTGCAAATAACTGCAGTTTCATTTCTTTGTTTCTCATAAGTTCCTCCTATTTGATAATTCTTGCTTTTGCTGCCATTTCAGCGAGATTCGTCTTGCTTCTGCCGCCCGATCCCTGACCGCCACCTTCCAGCGGGGGATCCTGCTGCGCCTTTTTCTTTACGATCTCATTGACAGCCTCATTAAATAACTTCGTGAATGCTTCGACATTAGCTTTCGTTTTTGCCGCATCTTCTCCGATCAGGTTTGCCAAAAGCTCATCTGGGATATTGATCCCATCATCAGACAAAGTCTTTCTGGCTTCAGATGCCAGCCCTGCAACTTCTTTTTCTCGCTTTAACGACGCCAGCTCTTCCTCAAGCTTCTTTGTCTTATAAGCGGCTTTCTCTTCTTTTGTCTTCTTGGCCAGCTTCTCTGCCTCAGACAGCTTGTCATCAGTCAGTGTCCGCCACTTTTCTTCCACGTTTGCAACTGCCGTCTGTACCGCCTTATCTACCCGGCGATCGAATTCAGCCTGGTTGCCTTCCTGTTTCAGAAATTCCTCAAAGGACAGCGTCTCACCGCCAGATCCACCTTTACCGTCACCTGATCCACCATTGCCGCCTTCGCTGCCGGTGCCACCGCCATTTCCGCCTTCGGACCCACCGCCGTCACCTTCGCCAAACAGCTGCAACAGTATTTTTCTTTTTCCTTCATTTGCTAAAACTTCCACCATATCTTTCATCCTTTCCGCCCCAGACCATTCACTTCCGCGCCCAGTCCATTGCTTTTATCCTTACCGATCCATATAAGCCGGACGAAATCCGGATACATTTGCTGGATCGCATTGATACCAATAAAAAAAGAACGTATCAGAAGATCACATTCTTCCGAGACGCACTTTTCAAGTTTTAGAAAAGAATTTCCTTCTCCTAAACCATATTCGATTATATCACCTGTAACATCTTCGATAGACCATATCAGAGTTTGAAACAGGGTACTCACACCAGCACACACAATATCCCGTCCCGGAGGACCGAATCCTGCATGTCCTTCTACTCTGATCCTGGTTTCATCAACTGTTATTTCAATCAATATATCAACCTCCTAGTTTTAATTTGCTGATTTGAGTTAATCTACGCAAAATTTCACTGATCCATCATCGATTTTACATTGTGAATCCCAGTAAAGTCAATGATCGCAGAGTTGACCGGTAGCTAATGGATTAACTTGCTGGCAACTTGCTGCATAAAAAGACCCGGGCCCCGAAGGACACCCGAGTACGTTCGCTGTTATGCTATAATCTCCTTTTCCTTTCTGAAAAACAAATATAAAAATAACACGCATTGCTGC
>NZ_JACRWC010000112.1 GCF_014306095.1 Lentihominibacter faecis | reverse complement strand
TCTAATTCAACTTGCCATTGCTTTCGAAGATTGGATGGCATGATTAATAGTATTTTATCTTTGCCACTACATAATAAATACTTGATGACCAATCCAGCCTCAATAGTTTTTCCAAGTCCTACCTCATCCGCAAGAATTACTCCACCAAGTTCTAATGAAGATAACGCAAATGTAAATGCTTCAATCTGATGTGGATTGATATCGATATCAGACATATGCAAACAACTATATGGCTTATTATTCAATTCTTGTTGCTTTAACTCAGCATATGTGCTTTCAACAATACCCATTTGCGAAACCTCCAATCTTATTTTTCTAATTGTTCTTTTATTTTATCTGCTATTACCTTTGCCATCATTGGTGGAACCGCATTTCCCACCTGAACAAATTGTGCTGTCCTTGGTCCTTCAAAATAATAATTATCTGGAAACGACTGTATTCTTGCTGCTTCCCGGACTGTAATTGATCTATGTTGCTCTATATCTGGATGAATGAAATAATGTCCATCTTTCGATAAATGAGCAAGTATTGTGTGACAATGATCCATATCACCTTCAACAACCTTAAACCGATCAACAAATGATGTTCTATTTTTATGCGTCTTCAAGTTTTCTGGCAAATCATCATATTTAAGTCTTTTATGTTGACCATTGTTAAACCACAAATCAATTACTCTCTTATAGATCTCTATATCCCGCGTTGTATGCGATCTTGCGACATGTCCAGTTAATAAATCCGATTTAGTTCGAATGCCACTATCTTTAACATACCTCCTCACCTTACGCATATCACACATTGTATATCTATCTGCCGATTCTCCTGGTACTAATTCCGGCAAATCCTTAAGCAAATCCCATACTTTTGCATTGCTATGAATCGTTTCGAATACGGGATATTTGTAGCCCGTTCCTTTCAACCATCCAACAATTATTACTCTTTTTCTACTTTGTAATACTCCAAAGTCATAGGCATTGAGCTCATGATATTCTATTTCATATCCAACCTTACGCATATATTTTTGGAGATTTTTAAATGCTTGTCCTCCACGAGCTGTTTTTATGCCCGCAACATTCTCAAACACGAACATCCTTGGTTTATATCGATTTAAAAACTGAACATACATTTTATATAGTTCATTTCTTGGATCATCGTCCATAGGAACGATCATATGACTACTTTGAGCTCTTCCCACTAATGAATAAGCTTGACATGGAGGCCCTCCTATTATCACATCAACTTGCCCGATTTCCTTTTCTGCCTTTATAGTATCAATAATTTGAAAGATTCCTTTAATAGTCGTTTCAGACATTTCCTTATTGATCACCGTTTTCAATTCTTTTTCTGGAATCAATTCCAAAAGCTGATTACGAGAGAGTTCATTTCGCTCATACTTATAATAACTTTCAAGCTTGTTATTTTCCTTTAAGTAATAATATGCAATTCTAGTTTCTATTGTTCGCGCCGCGTATCCATCCATTTCCACATGCGCAATTGGTCTATAACCACTTTGTATAAAACCTTCGGATAGTCCACCAGCGCCAGCAAAGAGGTCAATATAGCTTAAACCTTTATCATTCATGGTTATCCTGCCTTATCATATCATTGTTCATATTTCACTTAACATTTAGCACATCCACAAAATCACATTATTGACATTGTACACATATCTATATCAATCAAAAGTCCTTTAGAATTTTAAAATTTTATTTTTGAACTTTTTGAAACAATAGCAGGCAATCTTTCCGACTACCTGCTACATAAAATACGCTGTATATTTTTTTATTATTCAAACTCTATCGTTCCCGGCGGCTTTCCCGTGCAGTCGTACACAACGCGATTGACGTGCTCACCTCGTTGACGATCCTGGTGGTTACGGTCTGCAGGACTTCCCACGGCAGCTGTGCCGCTTCCGCTGTCATAAAGTCGCTTGTGAGAACGGCCCGGAGAGCAACGGCATAATCGTATGTCCTGAAGTCTCCCATAACACCAACGCTTCGCATATTGGTCAGCGCAGCAAAGTACTGACCCAGCGTTCCTTCTTCGCCGTACTTCGGAATCAGACCTGATTCCATCGCTCTGGCGATCTCTTCCCGGTAAATGGCATCAGCGTCCTGTACGATCTTCACTTTTTCTTCCGTGACATCACCAATGATCCGGATCCCCAGACCAGGACCTGGGAACGGCTGACGGAACACCAGATAATCCGGGATCCCCAGCTCCAGACCAGCTTTTCTGACTTCATCCTTAAAGAGCATCCGCAGAGGCTCTACGATTTCCTTAAAGTCCACGTGATCCGGCAAGCCACCAACGTTGTGGTGAGACTTGATCACTGCAGATTTGCCAAGACCCGATTCGATCACGTCCGGATAGATGGTTCCCTGTACCAGGAAGTCCACCGCACCGATCTTCTTGGCCTCTTCTTCAAATACACGAATGAATTCTTCGCCAATGATCTTACGCTTCTGTTCCGGTTCTGTCACTCCTGCCAGCTTGTCATAAAAACGCTGCTGTGCATTGACACGAACGAAGTTCAGGTCATACGGACCGTCCGGTCCGAATACTGCTTCCACCTCGTCCCCTTCATTTTTACGCAGAAGACCGTGATCCACGAATACACAGGTCAGCTGCTTGCCTACCGCCTTGGACAGCAGTACAGCAGCAACAGAAGAGTCTACTCCACCGGAAAGTGCACAGAGAACTTTGCCGTCTCCCACCTTTTCACGCACAGCCTGGATCGTGTTTTCCACAAAGGATCCCATCTGCCAGTCGCCGGAGCACCCGCATACATCCTTAACAAATGCACGGAGCATCTTCATACCCTCCACCGTGTGCATAACTTCCGGATGAGGCTGCAAAGCGTACAGCTTGCGTTCTTTGTTTTCCATGGCGGCTACCGGGCAGACCGGTGTATGTGCCGTCACTTTAAAGCCCTCCGGGGCTTCACTGATATAGTCTGTGTGACTCATCCAGCAAATGGTCTTATCTGCCACATCCTGAAACAGACCGTCTTTGCTGTCGATATCCACTTCCGTTCTTCCATATTCGCTGACAGGCGCTGTTTCCACCTTGCCTCCCAGCTGGTATGCCATCAGCTGTGCACCATAGCAGATGCCCAGGATCGGCACTCCCATTTCATAAATTTCATTGGTGTACCGCGGAGACGTTTCATCGTAAACGCTGTTTGGTCCGCCGGTAAAGATGATCCCCTTCGGATTCTTTGCCTTGATTTCCTCAAGGGACAGCGTGTACGGCTGCACTTCGCAGTACACGTTGCATTCCCGGACTCTTCTGGCAATCAGCTGATTATACTGTCCGCCGAAGTCCAGCACGATTATTTTTTCATGATCCATAATAATCAGTTCCTCTCAAAATGATTCTAAAACGCTGCAAAGGACTAGCGGTTCTTATTGCTTTCTCTCAAGATAACGTCATGAGCGCCGCCCTCTACGATACTTGTAGCCGATACGACCGTCAGCTTGGAATTTTTCTGCAGCTCCGGTATCGTCAGCACGCCGCAGTTGCACATGGTGGACTTCACCTTCTGCAGGGACTGTCTTACGTTGTCACTCAACGGTCCTGCATACGGTACATAGGAATCAACACCTTCCTCAAAGGAAAGCTTGCTGTCGCCACCCATATCGTAACGCTGCCAGTTTCTCGCACGGTTGGAACCTTCGCCCCAGTATTCCTTCACGTAGCTTCCGTTGATGGTCAGCTTATCTGTCGGAGCTTCGTCGAACCGGGAGAAATATCTTCCCAGCATCAGGAAATCAGCGCCCATCGCCAGAGCCAGCGTCATATGGTAATCGTATACGATGCCGCCGTCGGAACAGATCGGAATGTATACGCCTGTCTTTTCATAATATTCATCTCTTGCTTTAGCCACTTCGATAACTGCGGAAGCCTGTCCACGACCAATGCCCTTCTGTTCTCTCGTGATACAGATAGAACCGCCTCCAATACCGATTTTGATAAAGTCAGCACCTGCATTCGCCAAGTATTCGAAACCTTCTTTATCCACAACATTTCCTGCGCCGATCTTTACGCTGTCGCCGTACTTTTCTCTTACAAAATCAAGGGTCAGCTTCTGCCATTCTGTAAAGCCTTCGGAGGAGTCGATGCAAAGCACATCTGCACCGGCCTCTACGAGAGCCGGAATACGTTCTGCGTAGTCTCTGGTGTTGACACCGGCGCCTACGACATAACGCTTGTGTTCGTCCAGCAGTTCGTCCGGATAAGCCTTATGAGTATCGTAGTCTTTACGGAATACGAAATGAGTCAGTCTCTGATTCTCATCTACAATAGGAAGTGCATTGAGCTTGTTGTCCCAGAGAATGTTGTTTGCTTCAGAAAGGGTCACTCCCTTCTTTGCATAAATCAGTTTATCAAAAGGAGTCATGAAATTGCATACTTTTTCATCAAGAGACATACGGCTGATACGATAGTCTCTGCTGGTCACCAGACCGAGCATCTTGCCGTCAGGTGTGCCGTCTTCTGTAACAGCAGTTGTAGAATGACCTGTCCGCTTCTTCAGTTCCAGCAGTTCTCCCAGTGTCTGATCCGGGCGAATGTTGGCATCGCTTGTTACGAATCCCGCCTTGTGAGCCTTGACTTTTCTCACCATTTCTGCTTGATTCTCAATGCTCTGTGATCCATAAATAAAGGAAATCCCGCCTTCCTTTGCAAGCGCGATGGCCAGTTCATCACCGGAAACTGCCTGCATGATCGCTGATACGAGAGGAATGTTCATCTTGATCGCGGATTCCTCTCCCTTCTTGAACTTTACCACCGGGGTCTGCAGGGAAACGTTCTCTACCCTGCACTCCGTAGAAGAATACCCCGGAACTAAAAGATACTCACTAAATGTTCTTGATGGTTCATCAAAAATGTATGCCATGTTTACCTCCTGTATATTTAAAAATTTTTCTACAAAATAATATTACCACATTTTATCTCAAAACGCTTGCCTTTACAATCATTTTCCTCAAGAATCCGCGATTTTTTCACATTTTATGCCGTTCCGCATCGTGAAACATCGATTCTGCATTGTAAAACACCTGCTATTGACCGTTTTAATTTTCTGACATATCATTAAGAAAAAGAGCAATATAGTATTTTGACAAGAAAGTAAACTTTTGAAAACTGTATCGTTATATAAAAGGGAGGTAACATACATGCTGAAAGTAAAAACAGGACAAAGTACGAAAGCTAATGCTGCAGAAGCAGGAAGAGAAGCTGCTTCTTATGTAAAGGATGAAATCAAAGATATGCGAATGGCATTCGTGTACAGCGGAGTGCAGTATGATCAGAAAGAGCTGATCCGTTCCATTTCCATGGAACTTCCGGGCGTTCCTCTGATCGGCAACACGTCATTCACAGGGGTAATCACACCAGAAGGCTTCACTTCCGGTGATGACGGATTTGTTGGGATCATGTCACTGTCTGACAGCGATATGACCGTGGGCGTTGCCGGAATGGAAAAGGAAGGTACAGCAAGAGAAACCGGTCACAAGGTGGCTGAAAAGGCTCTGCTTGCTGCCGGAAAAGAAGAAGCACCGGACTACTTCTATATGTCCGCTCCTCCAGGAGAAGAAGAATATTATCTGAAAGGCATTACCGAAGTAATCGGCAGAGTTCCATTCTTTGGCGGCAGTGCTGCGGATAATACGATCACAGGGGAATGGCTGGTATATGCAGAGAACATCGTAACTGCAGATGGTGTTGCCGTTGCATTCTTCTACAGTGACAAACCTTTTGCAAACAAATTTACCGGTGCATATAACGAAACCACCAATGCCGGCGTTATCACCAAGATCGACGGAGATCGGACTCTGGTAGAGATCGATGGCGTTACTGCACTGGATAAATACCGCGAATGGACAGGTGCAAGCGCAGAAGATGTTGCTGGCGGAAATCTTTTAGGATATGCAGTTTGCAAACCGCTGGCAGTCAAAGACAGACTGGGCGATCTGGCTGCGATCCGTCATCCGATGAACGGAAATGAGGATGGATCAATAGCAATCGGTAACAATCTGGCAGTCGGCACAGCTGTGATCCAGATGGAAGCCAGCGTTGACGAGCTGATCGCATCAGTCGGTAAAACACTGGAAGAACTGAAAGCAAAAATTGGCGGCCCGATCGGAGGACTTCATCTGGTACACTGCGGCGGCAGAAGAGCTGGAATCGATGCGCGGATCGATGAAGTAACAGAACAGATCAAAAAATCCGTTGGAGACATCCCGTTTATCGTAGAATTCACTTTCGGTGAATATGGATACGAAGACGACGGGAACAACACCTGCGGAGGTCTGATGCTTTCCTTCACGGCATTCGGCAAATAAGGGGAGTCGTTTGAAAAATACAGATACTTAGAATCAAGATTGGAGATGAATACATATGAAAATGATCATAGACGGTAAAAAAGTAGACAGCGTAAGCAAGGAAACCTTTGACATCATCGCCCCTGCAACAGGTATAGTCGTTGACAACGTTCCAAAGGCTACAGCAGAAGATATTGAAAAAGCTGTGACCGCAGCAGTAAAAGGACAAAAGGAATGGGAAAAATTCTCTGTTACAGAACGTGCTGATGTCCTCTACAAGTTCATTGATATCGTAGAACTCAACAAGGAATCCCTGGCACAGACCCTTTGCGCAGAAAACGGCAAACCGATCACAGAAGCCCGTGCTGAAATAGGCAACATCAAGATCGCCTTCAGAGCCTTTGCAGAACATGCTAAACACTACTACGGATCCATCATTCCTCCAGGCACAGAAGCCGGACAGGAAAATCATATCCAGATGGTAACAAGAGAGCCTATCGGCGTAGTTGCATGCATCATCCCGTTCAACTTCCCATGCGATCTGTACGATCAGAAAGTTGCTCCTGCTTTGATGATGGGTAACGCAGCTATCGTACTTCCTTCTTCTGATAACCCTCTGACTCTGATGCGTCTGACAGAAATGCTGGTAGAAGCCGGCGTGCCGGATGGAGCGATCCAGTGCCTGACGGCTCCTGGAGCTGTAAAGGATGCTGCTGTATCCGATCCAAGAGTTCATCTGGTAACACTGACCGGCAGCACAGAAGTCGGTATCGGAACTGCGAAGATCGCAGCAGAAAATCTGACACACACCGCACTGGAACTCGGCGGCAACGATGCGTTCATAGTACTGGATGACGGCGATGTGGATCTGGCAGTAGACGAACTCATCTGGGCTCGTATGTATAACACCGGTCAGGTTTGCTGTGCCAGCAAACGTTTTCTGATCCACAATTCTCTTAAGGACGAATTTGCAGAAAAAGCTGTCGCCAAGATCAAGGCTCTCAACTATGGAGATCCTGCCAACGATGAGACGCAGATCGCCTGCCTGATCAGCGAAAAGGCCGCCATCAAGGTAGAAAAGGAAGTTGCTCTCACAGTAGAACAGGGAGGCAAGATCATCCTGGGAGGCAAGAGAGACGGTGCTTTCTATGAACCTACCGTTATCGTAGATGTTCCTAAGACTGCAGATGTAGCCAAGGACATGGAAATCTTCGGACCAGTCGTTCCGATCATCGGATTTGATACCGATGAAGAAGCCATCGAAATCGCTAACAGCTCTGTTTTCGGACTTTCCAGCTGCGTATTCTCGAAAGACCAGAAGAGAGCATTCAAGGTAGCAAGAGCTATGGAAGCCGGCGGAGCAGTTATAAACGGTGCAAGCTTCTTCCGTTCCTTCGAAATGCCGTTTGGCGGCTGGAAACACAGCGGTATCGGCACAGAAGGTGTAATGTCCACCTTTGATGAGATGACTAGAGTTAAGACTATCGTCCTCAAGAACATTATTGACTAGAAATCACCTTGAAGAATTTAATAATTTTCCTGAAAAAGAGAGGAACCGCACATGCGTGCAGTTCCTCTCTTTTATCATACGCAAATAATTTGCCGTAAGGCTGTTTTATATTTACTCTACATATCCCATACGATGCGAGATCCTGGAGGCAGCTTTCATTACTGCTTCAGCCACTTCTTCAATGCGGTCGTCCGTTAACACCCGCTTATCCCCACTGGCACTGACTGCAGCGATGATATCTCCTTTATAATCAAAGACCGGAGCACCGATGCAGCGATGTCCTTTCTCGAATTCTTCATTGTCCATAGCCCAGCCCTGCTTGCGGACCTTAGCGATCTCTGCATCCAGTTCCTCTCTGCTGGCAATAGTATTCGGCGTGAATTTGATAAAACTGCAGTCTTCCAGGATCACATCCAGCTGCGCTTTGGAATAATTGGCAAGCAGGCATTTTCCTAAAGAAGAACAGTAGGCATGCATTCGAGATCCGATCTGATAATACATTTTCATGGAAGATACTGCATCCAGTTTTTCAATGTAAACCACTTCATCTCCATCCAGGATCCCCAGATAAGAAGTAAGCCCTAAATGCGATGTCAGTTCCGCTATATATGGTCTGGCTTCCGTCTGCAATTCCAGATTATTGATATAACAACTGACTGCTTCAAACAATTTCAGTCCGATTTTGTAGCTGCCAGTTTCCGTTTTTTCCAGATATCCTCGCCCCGTTAAAGTTGCAATCAGCCGATGAACTGTGCTCTTCGGCAGTCCGGTCTGTCTCGCAATTTCTGACAAGCTGGCATCCTGCTGTTCATTTGATACGATCTCAATGATGTCCAGTGCTTTTTCTAATGATTTTACATTTTTTTCCTCAGTCATCGCTTCATCCCCTAATTGTTGCATTCATCTAATCCGATATTTCCTATTATAACACACCCTATATCGTTATGCGAAGCTTTTTTCAGTATCTACAGAAAATTGTGATAACATCTCTTTCGAGCGCCTACCCTTAAAAAAGAGGCTGTGACTTGCGTCACAGCCTCTTCTATTGCTTGATTACTTTGTCAGATGCATCAGGCTTACATCATGCCAGGCATTCCGCCTCCCATGCCTCCGCCCATCGGCGGCATTGCCGGTTCGTCAGCCGGGATGTCAGTAATTCCAGCTTCTGTTGTCAGCAGCATTGCGGATGCAGAAGATGCATTCTGCAGTGCGGATCTTGTTACCTTAGCTGGGTCAACGATTCCGGCACCGATCATGTCAACATATTCTTCTGTAGAAGCGTTGAATCCAGTACCTTCCGGACTTTCCTTGACCTGTGCAACAACTACGCTTCCTTCAAAGCCGGCGTTTTCAGCGATCTGTCTAACCGGTTCTTCCAGAGCTCTTACGATGATAGCACCACCAGTCTTAGCATCGCCTTCCAGACCTTCTACATAAGCCTTAACAGCCGGGATAGCGTTTACCAGAGCAGTACCACCACCAGCTACGATACCTTCCTGTACAGCAGCCTTAGTAGCGTTGAGTGCGTCTTCGATTCTCAGCTTTCTTTCTTTCAGTTCAGTTTCTGTTGCAGCTCCAACCTTGATGACAGCAACACCGCCAGCCAGCTTAGCCAGTCTTTCCTGTGTCTTTTCTCTGTCGAATTCGGAGTTCGTTGTTTCGATCTGTCTTCTGATCTGAGCAACTCTGTCTGCAATATCTTCAGCCTTGCCGGCACCATTTACGATAACAGTGTTTTCTTTGTCAACTTTGACAGTTCCGGCACTACCCAGCATATCCACTGTAGTTTCCTTCAGTTCATATCCCAGATCTTCCGAAATTACAGTAGCGCCAGTCAGAACTGCGATATCATCCAGATAAGCCTTTCTTCTTTCGCCGAATCCAGGAGCCTTGACAGCTACACATTCGAATGTGCCCTTCAGCTTGTTCACGATGATCGTTGCCAGTGCTTCACCTTCCAGGTCATCGCAGATGATGAGCAGCTTTCTGCCCTGCTGTACGATCTGTTCCAGAACCGGCAGGATCTCCTGAATGTTATTGATCTTCTTGTCAGTGATGAGGATATACGGATTCTCCAGTACAGCTTCCATCTTTTCTGTATCAGTTACCATGTAAGGGGAGAAGTATCCTCTGTCGAACTGCATACCTTCTACGACTTCCAGCGTAGTACCCATAGTCTTGGATTCTTCCACTGTGATAACGCCGTCCTTGCCGACCTTTTCCATTGCTTCTGCGATCAGAGCACCGATCGCATCATCAGCAGCGGATACGGAAGCAACCTGTGCGATGCTGTCCTTGCTGTCAACATCCTGAGCCAGTCTCTTGATTTCATCCACAGCTACATCTACTGCACCCTGGATCCCTCTCTTGAGTACCATCGGATTAGCGCCTGCAGCTACATTTTTAAATCCTTCTTTGATAATGATCTGTGCCAGCAGAGTTGCAGTTGTTGTTCCGTCACCGGCAACATCATTTGTCTTGGAAGCTACTTCCTTAACAACCTGTGCGCCCATGTTCTCTACCGCATCTTCCAGTTCGATCTCTCTTGCGATCGTAACACCGTCGTTTGTGATCAGCGGAGATCCGAACTTCTTGTCGATCAGTACGTTTCTTCCCTTTGGTCCTAATGTGATTTTAACTGTATCCGCTAACTGGTCAACGCCTGCCTGTAATTTTCTTCTGGCGTCTTCTCCGTAATGTAATTCTTTTGCCATGTTAAAGTTCCTCCTTCTATTATTCTACAACAGCTAAGATATCTCTGTGGTTCATAACAACCACTTCTTCGCCGCCGTACTTGATTTCTGTTCCACCGTAAGGGGAGAAAATCACCTTGTCTCCAACCTTAAGTTCCATCGGATCGTCCTGTGTTCCAGGTCCCACAGCCAATACCTCAGCGATCTGCGGTTTTTCCTGTGCAGAGCCCGGCAGTACGATACCGCTTGCAGTCTTTTCTTCTGCTTCCAATTTTTTAATAACTACTCTTGAGCCTAAAGGCTTGATTCCAAAACTCATAGTGTCATCTCCTTTACATATTCGATCCTTTGATCTGTTTTTTTCTCTATGGAAAGGGTCGCCCCTTTTTCACATTGTTAGCACTCAATATCTCCGAGTGCTAACTTTACTTTACAGCCTTTTTCCCTTTTTGTCAATACGTTTTTCCGATTTCCTGGCGGAATCTGCTTAAAGATTTCTTAAAGACCATTTTTATGAGTGATATAATAGAATAAATACTGCTGGGCAATGCCTCCATACGGGCAAAACTGTTTTGAAGCAAAGTCTGTCATGGCTTTCACGTTGTTTTCCTCTATCCCGTAAAGTCTGTTCATGACCTTCCGCACCCAGACATCAATAGGAAAGCTATCGATCTTTCCCATGGAAAAAAGGGAAATACAATTAGCCACCTTCGGACCTATGCCGCTGTATCTGCAAAGGCTCTGACGAGCCTCTTCCGCCGTGACTTCCGGCTGCCCCAGGGCTTCCAGCACGTCCATGCCTTCTTTTTCTACCAGCTTCGCCGTCTGGATCAGATACTTCGCCCGGTAGCCGAGTCGGCAGGGTTCCAGATCCTCTGCAGCAGCTTCTGCCAGGACTTCTGGAGAAGGCAGTGCGTAGTAGTCTCTGCCATCGTATGTGCCGATTTTTCTTCCCATCGTCTCTGCGAGAGAATCGATGCACTTGCGTATCCTGGGAATATTGTTGTTTTGAGAGATCAGAAAGGAAAGAACGGTCTCCCACTTCTCCTGGTTCAGGATACGGATCCCGCTGCCAAATCCGATCGCATCACGTATCACCGGATCTCGCTCTGCCAGATACGATTTTATCTGCCCATAATCTCTGTCCAAATCCAGGTACCCACGCCAAATGTCATGAAAATCCTCCGGCGTTGTGCCGCAGATGCGCAGCATCTGCTTTGCAGGATCCCATACCATGCGGACGATCCGCCCATAAGCCGTGCCGGTATAGCTGCCGTCCTCCCCGCGGTTCCATCGAAAACACTGGCCGCAGTCAAAGATATGATCCAGGTCAAAATCCCGGATCCCCGTGATTTCTATATCCGATCCGCAGGTATGCACTTGCAGAGCAGGCAGAGAAGCCCCGGCAACCTGATCATTCCGCGGCATTACACGACCTCCTTGATATCCAGCTCCAGGCGATTGACATTAAAAGCCGTCATTTCTTCGATTTTGTCTGCAACCGATTTCTGGAACAGACGTGCGCATTTCGGCAGATCCTCGTGCAGTTTCATGGAAAGCAGGATATAAATCTCTACGCCTTCCTGAATCGGAAAGATCCCCACTTTGCTCACTTCACATACTGCTTCGCTTTCACGTTTAACGCATTCCACGATATCAGACAGAACTTTTTCGGAGATCTTATATTCTCCCAGATAGCTGTAGGTCGGTCGCACCACGGATTTTTCTGCATAATCACGCCATGGGCCCAGCTCCTTGAACAGCATTTTTACCGGTGTCATAAAATATCCGGAAAACTGTCGTTTCAGCTGGAAAGTCGGTGCAGGTATAACGTGCTGCCCCATTTCGTCCCGCTGCTTCCTTGCCATCTGGCGCTCCTCTTCGGAGGTAATATCTTCGATATAGATCCGCTCATCGATTTCCGGCAGATCCAGCCGCTTGACGATCTTATCCACCATCCCGTCAGATGTACCTATGATCAGGATGCTGAGCGGCTTCACGCGCTGGATCGCCTCCTTCACCTCGGTCATATGTTCTTCTTTATAAAACAGTGCCGATTTCACCGCTCCAACTTTGGTCGGCTGCCGCTTTGCAGAAATGCCGGCAACCACTTTATTACGGCAGATAAACAATCCGTCATCTATAATACTTTCGATTTTTAATCTTTTGCAGAGGTTTACCGCCTGAAAACTTTTGCCGGTTCCACTCTTTCCAATAAGTCCGTAAACTTTCATCTTGAATTCCTCTATTATGTTTGTTATAATCAGTGTGTCGTTTAATGATAATCTAAAAGGAGGTACTACAAATGGCTTACAAAATTACTGACGCATGTCTGAGCTGCGGTGCTTGCATCGATGAATGTCCAACAGAAGCTATTTCCCAGGGAGATGCTACATACGTAATCGACGAAGATAAATGCATCGACTGTGGAGCTTGCGCTGGCGCTTGCCCTGTAGGAGCTTGCGAAGAAGCGTAAACAGCTGTTGATGAACAGATACACCGTTTATTTATCAACTGATAATTAATAACCGTTTCATAATGAAACGGTTATTTAATTGCAGTTATTTATTTTTTATTATGCTCCTGCGCCCCATTGATATGGTAAGCAAGGGAATACAGACTGTCCGTCAGGTGCACGTTTTCTATTGCTACGTGTCCAGGAGTCTCGATGTCTACCGGGGCAAAATTCCAAAGTCCTTTCACACCGGCGAAACACAATTTGTCCGCAACCTCCTGTGCTGCGTCCATGGTAGTACAGATGATCCCAATGTCGATTTCGTTCTCTTCTACATATTCTACGATATTTTCGTAATCCATGACTTCAATGTCATTGATTCTTAGTCCGATCAGCTTCGGATTCACTTCGAAAATAGCAGATACGATAAATCCGGATTTATAATAATACGTGTGATTAACGATTGCCTGACCCAGATTACCGGCTCCCACAACGACCATCTTGTACTGTTTGTCTAAACCCAGAATCGCACTGATTTCATGGTAAAGCCCGTCCACACTGTATCCGTAGCCCTGCTGTCCGAATCCACCGAAGTTATTCAGATCCTGCCGGATCTGTGATGCTGTATAACCGATCAGCGTACTGAATTCGTTAGACGAAATTTTATCGACTCCCTTTTTTCGCAGTTCTTTAAGATATCTGCGATAACGCGGGAGTCTTTTGATGACGGCATTGGAAATCTTCGCCTGTTTTTTCATCTACTATGCCTTAGCTTCCACGTAGTTTACGATGTCGCTTACAGTCTGGAATTTTTCAGCATCTTCATCCGGCACTTCGATATCGAATTCGTCTTCGATCGCCATGATGATCTCTACAGCATCAAGAGAGTCAGCTTCCAGATCTTTCATCAGATGTGTTTCCATCTTAACAGCATCCTCGTCTACACCTAACTGCTCTGCAATGATTCCTTTGATTTTGTCTAATGTCATGATATACCTCCATTAATTATCGAACTTTATTTACATAGTTAGTTTGCCTCGAGAGTCTCGCAAAAAACAAAAGATCTCCCTTTAACAACTCGTAACCATTATAGTGTAGCATATATTTTATTGCAATACTTTTTTAACAATTTCTCATTGATTTAACGGTCTATTCCTGTAAAATCAGCCATTCTTCATATTTGAGCTCCAGTTCTCCCTTCTTATCTGCAAGCTCCTCACTCAATGCAGTCAGCTTAACATGATCCTTCATGTTTTCTTCCAGGCAAAGCTCTGCTTCCAGACAGCTGATATCGTTTTCCAGCGATGCGATGTCTGCTTCCAGGCTTTCTTTCTGCCTTCTGATCCGGCGATCCTTCGCTTCCTGCTCTTTCTTCAGTTTACGCTGTTCTGCAGCCGACAAGCTCGACATACCCTCTGGCGTATCCTTTGCACTATCCTGCAAAGCGCTCTGCGGCGCATCCATCTGGGCTTTTTCTCTGCTGGAAAGTTCATCCATGTATTTTTTGCCGGACTGGATCTGTGCCTGTTTTTTCTCGACATAGTAATCATATGTACCCAGGTAGCTGTCCATGCCGTTTTCTGTCAGTTCCACGATCCTGGTCGGGATCCGATTAAGAAAATACCGGTCATGGGACACGATGATACTCGTTCCAGGAAAATCCAGAAGAGCTTCTTCAAAAACTTCCTTGGATTCGATATCCAGGTGGTTGGTCGGTTCGTCCAGGATCAGTACGTTAGCTCCGGAAAGCATTAGTTTCAGCAAAGCAAGCCGCGCCTTTTCTCCTCCGGACAAAGAACTGATCTGCAAAAATACCGACTCGCCTCGGAACAGGAATCGTCCCAGGATATTTCGCATCTCCGTATCATTGTACAGACGGTACGCATCCTGCAGCTCTCCGATAACGGTATTGGAACCATTGAGCAGCTGCTGTCCCTGGTCATAATAACCGAACTGGACATTGTGACCGATCCGGATCCTGCCTGTCGTGCAGGAGGTCTCTCCCAAGATCATTTTCAAAAGCGTCGTTTTCCCGATGCCGTTTGCTCCTACGATGCAGATACGTTCTCCACGCTTCACATCCAGATCCACGTGCTGGAACAGCTGTCTTCCACCTCCTCCTGAAAGAACGCCCTCTCCCGGGTCGTAAGCAAATTTCTTCGAAAGATTCTCCAGAAGGAGAACGTCTTTACCGCTTTGGAAATTCTCGTGAAAGTTGAGCTTCAGCCTTCCATGATCTGCATCCGGACGATCCATCACGTCCATGGCAGCCAACCGTTTTTCTCTGGAAGCTGCCCGTTTGGCCAGCTTCTCCGTGCCGCGCTGCTTGAACCGGCGGATCATATCTTCCTGTCTGCGGATCTCTTTCTGCTGTTTTTCAAATTTGCGAAACTCCGCTTCCCTGCGCACCTTTCGCTCCGTAGCATAAAAGCTGTAATTTCCTTCGTATATGGTCAGTTTATGGTTTTCTATTTCAAAAATGCGATTTACCGTCTGATCCAGGAAGTACCGGTCATGGGATACTAAAACGATAGTCCCATTATAGTTTTTCAGGTACTGCTCCAGCCATTTCAGCGTCCCGATGTCAAGATGGTTGGTCGGCTCATCCAGGAACAGTATGTCTGGTTTTTTCAACAAAAGGCACGCCAGTGCCAGCCTGGTTCTCTCCCCTCCGGAAAGCGAAGATATCTTTTTCCCGTAGCTTTCCTCTCCAAACGCCATGCTCGAAAGGATACCCGTGATTTCACTCTTATAGGTATAACCGCCCTGTTGTTTATATTCTTCCTGAAGGGCATCGTACTTCTCCAGGAGGATCTCATCCGGGATTTCCTTCGATTCGATCTGCTGCAGAAGCCGTTCCATCTCCTGTTCCATTTTCGGGAACCGATCAAAGATACGGTCAACTTCTTCGACCACAGTATTTTCTGATTCAAACTCTCCATCCTGTTTTAAATAACCGATTTTCGTGTCTGCAGAAATGAAATAATCTCCGGATTCACAGGACATTTCTCCAGTAAGCATCTTAAGCAGCGTAGATTTCCCTGCCCCGTTGATTCCAATGATCCCGACTCGGTCTCCTTTATTGATATGAAAAGACACTTTATCCAGTATGACGTCAGTGCCGTATGCTTTTGTCAAATCTTTTGCTGATACTACTATCATTGATTCCTCTCAATATATGTATGATTCTTGTTTTTCAAGTTCCTGTTCCTTACAAAGACAAATCCGGAACTGCATCCAGATCCAGGTCGCTGATCCCGCCCGCTTTATATTTATAATAAGCTGCGCATCCGATCATCGCTGCGTTGTCAGTGCAAAGGATCGGATCCGGGTAATATAATGCGATGCCGTGTTTTTTACATTCTGTCTGCAGCATTTCTCTCAGTCTGCTGTTGGAGGCCACACCTCCCGCAAGAACGATCTTGTCCTTGTTCATGTCAACGGCTGCACCTACTGTTTTAGCCACAATAACGTCCAGTACTGCCGCCTGGAAACTGGCGGCCACATCTGCCGGATTCGGTTCTCTGCCGGCCTGCCGCTCTGAGTTCATGTAATTCAGCACTCCGGTTTTGATCCCGCTGAAGCTGAAATCCAGACTGCCCTTTTCCAGGAAAACACGTTTGAATTCTACTGCATGGGGATTTCCTTCTTTGGCCAGCTTGTCGATCAGTGGACCTCCCGGGTATCCCAGCCCCAGGACACGAGCGACCTTGTCATAGGCTTCTCCTGCTGCATCATCCCTCGTTCCACCCAGCACATGGCACTCGTTGTAGTCTGTCACTTCTACGATGTTGGTATGACCGCCGGAAATGACAAGCGCCATAAACGGCGGCTTTAGATCTTTATGCTGGATGTAATTAGCACAGATATGACCCTGGATATGATGTACCCCCACCAGCGGTTTCTCTGCTGCCAGCGCATAAGCCTTTGCAGTAGCAAGACCGATGAGAAGCGCTCCTACAAGCCCCGGACCGTAGGTAACACCGATAAGATCCACTTCGTCCATCGTGACCTTTGCAGCATCCAGCGCCTGATCTACTACCGTGTTGACATTGGTCAGGTGGTGCCGCGAAGCGATCTCCGGCACAACACCCCCGTATAATTTATGTATATCGATCTGCGATGAGATGATATTGGAAAGGACTTCTCGTCCGTCCAGCAATACGGCTGCCGCCGTCTCATCACAGCTCGATTCGATTGCAAGTGTTACTGTTTTCCCATTTTTCATAAGTTTCTTCGTCCTTCTTCCAGGTTCTTTTCACACTGATTTTCCCCGTTGAGATGTCTGCAGTTTTCACACGAACGGTAATCGCTCATGCTGAACATATCGAAATCATGCCGTCTGGAAAACTTTCTGCATGTCGAAGACACCACATTCATATGTCCCTCTTGAAAATCAGTTCCATTAAAATCGTCCATCCCTTTGCCTCCTGTGAATGTTTTGTTTTGACTTACTGTTATCACTATTTACTATTCACAGAAGAAATTATTTTATTCATCGCAGCTCTCTGGCTCATGCCGCCACATGATCAGCGCATCTTCACCGTTATTAAGATAGTATCCCTTTCGCACACCTTCCACAGTGAATCCGTATTTTTCATATAGCCCAATAGCAGGAGCATTGGATCTTCTTACCTCTAAAGTATGGTGCCGGATCCCCTGCTTCGTTGTGAAATCGATCATAACGCTGACGATGCCTGACGCTATCTTTCGGCTGCGATATCCTGGTCGCACTGCCACGTTAGTGATATGCCCTTCATCTTCGATCCACCAAAGGCCGGCATAACCAACAACGGATCCATCGATCTCAGCTACAATATAAAATGCCCTCGGATTTTCCCCCAGCTCATACCGCAGAGAATCCTTGCTCCAGGGATCCGGGAAACACAGATGCTCGATTTCAAAGATCGCATCCACGTCGTTGATATTCGCCTGTCTGATGAGTACGTCTGCCATATTGGTCTCCCTATTTTTTTAACGCCGCCTGCTTCGCCGCTTCCGCCGCCTGTTTTTCTGCCAGCTTGCGTTCTGCCTCTGCCTGACGCATATAATCCGGTAACAGTTCCTGATACGAGAGTCCTTTGCCTTCCTGCAAAAGCTTCGCTCCCAGTCTGCCGACAGTTACTGCGTCCTGATAGCGGATGGCTTCCGGAGCAAATTCGGTGAATTTCCCCTTTTCCCGACGCGCTTCAGCGATTTTTTCTCCATATGCGTCTGTGCCATCGCCTAACAGCAATATCCGATCACATTCGTCCGTTTTCTCTAAAAAATCCTCGACAGTATACGCGCCGCCTTTGAAAGCTTCTATCGGGTAACCGTTTTGCAGTACATATCCTCCACCGTACACCTGGCTTCTTCTTGCATCCAGGATCGGGCAGATCCATGTCCTGTCGTCAAGTGTATCGCCTGTACTTCGCCGTTTCTCGCCTGGCAGGTCTGCGACTCTCATCGCCAGTGCTTCCAGGCTGGATACCGGAACTCCCGGGACCCCCAGGACCTGACAAAGTGCTCTCGTAGAAGACACTCCGATCCTGATCCCCGTAAAGGAGCCCGGACCTTTCGACACTGCGATCGCACTAACATCGTTTATCGACAATTTATGATTTTCTAAGACTTCTTTCACCTGCGGCATCAGATTCTGCAAATGAGAAAAACGGTCATGGCCCTGAATATGTTCCAGCACACAGTCGTCTTCCAGCAATGCCACCGAGGCGAATGCTCCTGTTGTTTCGATTGCTAACAAGTACATCGGTAGATCCTTTCTCCTTCGTTTTCTCCATACTGGATCTCGATCCGGATCGTATGCTCAGGAAGCAGCTCTTCGATGAGATCTGCCCACTCGATCACGCACACGCCGTCCCCATAAAAATATTCTTCATACCCCAGCTCATACATTTCGTCCGGATCTGTGATCCGGTACACGTCAAAGTGATACAAGGGCACTCGACCCGTCTTGTATTCCTTCACGATATTAAACGTAGGGCTTGTGATATGTCCCTGTATGCCCAGTGCTGTGGCAATTGCTTTCGTCAGTATCGTTTTCCCTGTTCCCAGATCACCGATCAATGCGATCACCATGCCCGGCTTTGCCTTTTCTGCCAGTTTGCTGCCAAATGCCCTGGTTTCTTCTTCACTTCTGATTGTAATGATTTTCTCTTCCATAACTAATCTAGTATAGCATAAAAAAGTGTGTAGCTGTAAACAAATTATAATAATTCATAATAGCAGAAAAAAACAGGCACCTCAAAGATTACAACTCTTAAAGTGCCTGTCCTGTGCAAATTAATATATAATTTGCGAGTTTCTATAGCAAGCTAATGTGCACAAATCAGCACCGAAACGTGTGGTTTTCTGTTTTTGCACCAATACAAACCGCGTTTCGTAGAAAAACGTGCCAGAAAAGCAGTCCGGCATGCCCTCTTAGTTTCGATGCAGGAATCCGGAGATCCGCTTATACAATAGAAACGTCACAATGCCGTTGATACCGGCTTTGATCGCATTGAATCCGGCGATAAACGGCATCAGCTGCCATACCACATTTCTCGGAACACCCATAAACAGCGGTGTTATGATCATATTCGCACCGATCATAACGACCGTCATTGCCAGGACTCCACAGACGAGTCCGATCAATGCGGTCTTACGAGTCTTATGTTTCTGATAGATCACACCTGCCACGATCACCAGCGTACTAGTGGAAATAATGTGCATGATGATCCCGTAAAGACCGCTGGCTGCGCTGACCGTCACTCCCTGTATCACTGCAGTAACTACCGTCAGCAGGATCCCGGCAACCGGACCAAATGCAAAAGTCCCCATCAGGATCGGAATGTCCGCCGGGTCATATTCCAGGAATGCCACCGCTGGAAATATCGGGAAATGTATGAAATAGACCAGCACGATAGCGATCGCTACCAGCATTCCCATCTTGGCCAGCCTTACTGTATTATGATTTCTGTTTTCGCTCATCTTATTCTCACTCTCTTTCACGAAAAATACTCCGAAACAAATCCGGAAGCAAAACTCATTATAGGGTCGCCTGCAAATACTGTCAAGTCCCTGTAGACTATTAGGCTGATCAAATCTAAAGACTTTTCAGGTACTCGATTTCTTCCAGGCTCAATTTCCGGTAATGACCCTCCATCAGCCGTCCCAGATGAATATTGCCGATCGCTGTCCGCTTCAGCTCCTGCACACGATTTCCCACCGCTGCGAACATCTTTCGCACCTGCCGGTTCTTGCCTTCACGGATCTGTATTTCCACTATCGCCCGCCGAGGCAGCTGCTTAATGACCTTCACTTTAGCAGGCGAAGTTACAAATCCTCCAATATCTACACCCTTGCGCAGCCTTGCCACACGACTGTCTGATAAAACGCCTGCTACTACAGCCACATAAGTCTTGTACACCTCATGCTTCGGGTGTGTCAGTGTATAGGTGAGTTCTCCGTCGTTAGTCATAATGAGAAGCCCCGTCGTATTGTAGTCTAAACGTCCCACCGGAAACAGCCGCTCCGGAATATCCGCCACCAGCTCTGCCACCGTAGCACGTCCCTTATCATCATCCATCGAGGTGATGTATCCAAGCGGCTTGTTGACGGCCACATAAACCTTTTTCTGCGCCCTGTGCTCCAGCACCTTCCCGTTGACCATCACCACATCATCTTCGCCAACATCGACTCCCATCTGCTGAACCACCGCACCATTCACCTTGACGTTGCCATTAGCGATCAATTCATCCGCTTTTCTCCGGCTGCAGATTCCCGCCGCTGCAATATATTTATTCAGTCTCATCGCTGTACCCTTTCTCTTGCTGTGATTTCTCAATACCCATACCATCATAAAAAAAAATTTCTGGAAAAGCAAGACTTATAGTATAATAGAAAAGATAAATATGCACAGAGGTGACTTATATGAAGAAAAAGCTCCAAGAATTAAAATGGAAAATAGATTCCCTGACCGTCTTCTCCCACATCAAAAACGATGATGTGATCCGAAGACTGCACGCTCTGCTTGACGCTGTGGACAAGTATGTTCCCGACAAAGAAACCGACCATGCCATCAGTCTTTACAGTGATTTTGTCTCCGCCCTGTACGAGAACACCTCCGATCTGACCGACTACATCCATACCCTGCTGTTGCAGGACGATAATTTTTATGTAAAGGAGACGGCTGCCGGACGCTCCGTTCCGGAGACGATCCGCCAGTCCGCTCAGCAGGAGCTGCTTCTCCTGGCGGAGATCGCAGCGCTGACGCCTGCAGACATCCGGGAAGTTCTCGATTACAAAGGATTCCTGCCGGAGTGGACCACCCATGCAGCGGATTTTCAGAAAGAATTCGAGGAAAAATTAAAAAACATCACCAAAACCGGCTACGGCATCTTCGCCAAATATAACTTTTTCCGCCTGGACAACGGAGAAATCGTACCGGTAGCACACCCGGATCATCAGTCCCTCGACCAGCTCTTTGGCTATGAACGAGAACGAAATCTCATCCTGAAAAACACACAGGCCCTGACCAGCGGTGAAAGTGCCAGCAACATGCTTCTTTACGGAGACGCCGGAACCGGCAAAAGCTCCACCATCAAAGCTGTCGCAGCCGCCCTCGCACCTCAGGGTCTGCGCCTCATAGAGGTGAAGAAAAACCAGCTTTATCAGATCCCGCAGATCATGGAAGAGCTGGCCTCCAACCCACTGAAATTCATCCTGTTTATCGATGATCTAAGTTTCAACGGCAACGACGACAACTTCTCCGCCCTGAAAGCCACTCTTGAAGGAAGCATTTCCGGATGCGGTGACAATGTGGCCATCTATGCTACCAGCAACCGCCGCCATCTGGTGAAGGAAACCTTCAGCGACCGCACGGGAGATGAACTCCATGTCAACGATACTTTGCAGGAAACCATGAGTCTCTCAGCCAGGTTCGGGCTGACCATCACATTCCAGAAGCCGGACAAGGATCAGTACCTGACCATCGTCAGATCTCTGGCCGCAGAATACGGCATTGAAATGGACGAAGGGGAACTCTTCCGCAAGGCAGAAGCTTATGCCATCCGTAAAAGCGGCAGAAGTCCGCGGACAGCAAAACAGTTCATCGAACTTCTTAAAATCGGTATCTGAACCGCGGTGATACCATAAGACACAAAATCAACGACTATAGGAACTGAGGATACTATACTATGAACGATAATGAGAAATATCTTGAAAAATTAAAAACACACCGCCGCCAGCTTCATCAGATCCCGGAGATCGATCGCGATCTTCCAGAGACAAAAGCATATCTCCTTTCTGTTCTGGAACAGCTGGACTGTGAACTGACCTTCCTTTGCGGCTCCGGCATCTGCGCCTGGTTCGACCGGGGAGCCGCAGATACCTTCGCCTTCCGTTCCGACATGGATGGACTGCCTGTGACGGAAGCCAGCACATGCGACTACGTATCCACCCATCCCGGCAAGATGCACGCCTGCGGCCACGACGGACACATGGCCATGCTGCTCAGCTTCAGCGAATACATCGACACGGTAAAAGAACTCGATCACAATGTACTGCTGATTTTTCAGCCTGCCGAGGAAACTTTAGGCGGTGCAGAAGAAATCTGTAAAAGCGGCATTTTCACCAAATACAATGTGAGTCAGGTGTTCGGCATCCATCTGTGGCCTTTCCTTCCGAAGGGCGTGATTTCCTCCCGGCCGGGAGCCTTCATGCCGAAATCTGCAGAGATCAACGTGGATATCAACGGTAAGGCGGCTCACGGAACAGCACCGTACGAAGGCCTTGACGCCCTTTACATCACTGCGGATTATGTTAAGAGAACCTATGGGGATCATGCGAATATGTTCGGAGCCATCCATCGCTTCAAGGACGGTGTGGGCGATCTGACGTACGCACCGTGCGACATCCCGGAAGAAAGGACTCTGATCCACTTCGGTAAAATGGAGAGCGGTTATGCACGCAATATCGTCTCCGACTATTCCCATCTTCTGGGAACTGTCCGTGCATACGATGAAGATCATTTTCAGAAGATCATCGGTATCCTGACAAAAAATCTGGAAGAAATCGAAAAAGAATACCACTGCACCACCGGATTTTCTCACAGCGACGGCTACCCGCCGGTGATCAACGACAAAGTGCTTTACGATGAGATCCGCCCTGTGCTGGAATCCCTGGAAGGCGGTTACGAGGAAATGCCTCTGCCTCTGATGATCTCAGAGGACTTTTCCTTCTACGGCCAGTATGCCCCTGCCGTGTTCTTCGTTCTGGGAACAGGGACCGGTATCCCGCTTCACAGCACCAGCTTTGACTTTGAAGAAGACCTGCTGCTGTCCGGCTTCGCCTTGTATAAAGCACTTTTAACACGTTAACCCTGTGACTGCAAAGGAGCAGCTTATGTATCGGATCTTTCTGGTCGAAGACGATGAAGTCATCGCAGGAGCTATAGCAGACGGACTGACACGCTGGGGATTTGAACCATATATCTGTAATGATTTTCAGAACGTTACCGAGGAGTTTCTTGCCTGCGATCCCCACTTGACACTGCTGGATATTTCTCTGCCGTTTTACAACGGTTATCACTGGTGCAGCGAGATCCGCAAGATCTCCAAAACGCCGATCATGTTCATCTCCTCGGCAGACGATGATATGAACATCATCATGGCGATCAATATGGGCGGTGACGATTTTGTTGCGAAACCTTTTGAGATGCAGGTGCTCCTCACCAAGATCCAGGCTCTGCTGCGCCGTTCTTACGACTTCAACGCCCAGCAGGAAACCGGCGTGCTGGAGCACGAGGGGATCCTTCTCAACACCACTGCCTGCACGGTGGACTACAAGGGCAAGCGGGCAGAGCTTTCGAAAAACGAGAACAAGATCCTGGCTATTTTACTGGAACACGCGGGAGAAGTGGTCAGTCGCGACGCCATGATGAACCGGCTCTGGGAGACCGACTGTTTCGTTGACGAGAATACATTATCCGTCAACATCGCAAGGCTCCGTAAAACACTGGCTTCCATAGGCATCACTGATCTCATCAAAACCAAGAAAGGAATCGGGTACATGATCCCATGAACACGAACCAGCATTTATTCGGAAAAAACCTTATGGCATATCTAAGGCAGAAACGCAGTATCATCCTGACGCTTATTTTCTTTTTTCTGATCTGCGCAGTTTTATTTTACCTGTATCACGTTCCTCTCGACTGCCTCATCTACACCGGGATCATTTGTCTGATCATCGGGAGCATCGCCGTCATCACCGACTTTTCCCGATTTTGTCGATCTCGCCGCAAGCTGCAGGACGCCATGCAGACCATTACCGTCAGCCTGGAAACTCTGCCTCTGGCACGCACCCCTCTGGAACATGATTATCAGCAGCTTCTGGAGATCCTCCACACAGAACAGAACCGCATTTTAGATGAAACCGCTGATTCAAAGCGGTTTCTTCAGGATTACTACGCTATGTGGGTCCATCAGATCAAAGTACCCATCCAGGCTATGCGCCTGCTGTTGTCAAAGGAAGAGAAGAACTCACCGCTTAATCTGGAATTGTTTAAGATCGAACAGTATGTAGAAATGGCGCTTTCCTGTGCGCGACTCGAATCGGATTCCACCGACTACGTGATCCGCAGTCTGCCGTTGGAGCAGATCGTAAAACCGGCTGTTCGCAAATATGCTCCCATGTTTATTTCCAAAAAACTCTCCCTGGAAATGAGCTCTCTAACAGCCACCGTCCTCACTGATGAAAAATGGGCACAGTTCATCGTCGAACAGATCCTCTCCAATTCCCTGAAATATACCCGAACCGGATTCATTCGCATCTGGCAAAAAGATCCGGCAGCACTTGTCATCGAAGACACAGGCATCGGCATCGATCCGGCAGATATCCCGCGCCTTGGTGAACGAGGCTTTACAGGATACAACGGTCGTCTGGATAAAAAATCCACTGGCATCGGGTTATATCTGTGCAAAGAGATCTCGCGCAGGCTCTCACACACCCTCACCATCGAATCGGAACCGGGCAAAGGCACACGGGTGACCATCGATTTTGCAACACGCCAGCTGCAGGTGGAGTGATGTCGCCGGTAATCTTACAAAACTGTAAGGTTCGAGGTCGCTGTCGTAAGGGAAATCCATGGCAGCGGCTTTTTTCCTCTGGTACTCTTATTACAGAACGAATAAGGAGGTACGCCACATGGCAATTTTAGAGGTAAATAATTTAGAAAAAATCTACACGACCCGGTTTGGCGGTTCCAGTGTGCAGGCGCTTCGCAATGTGTCGTTTTCGGTAGAAGCCGGCGAATACGTTGCTATCATGGGGGAATCGGGTTCCGGCAAGACGACGCTTCTCAATATCCTGGCTGCGCTGGACCGACCAACGCGTGGAAAGGTCCTGCTGGAAGGACGCGATATCACTTCCATCAGCGAAAAAGAGCTTTCGGCATTTCGAAGAAATAATCTGGGGTTCGTGTTTCAGGATTTTAATCTGCTGGACACATTCAATCTGATGGATAATATCCTGCTTCCCCTGGTACTGTCAGGAAAAAAATATCATGAGATGAATCAAAGACTGAAACCGCTGGCATCCATGCTGGGGATCTCGGAGCTTTTATACAAATATCCATATGAAGTTTCCGGCGGACAGAAACAGCGCGCGGCTGTCGCACGGGCATTGATCACACATCCGAAGCTGATCCTGGCCGACGAGCCGACGGGGGCACTGGATTCCCGATCCTCAGATGATCTTTTGCAGATGTTTGGAAGGATCAATCAGTCCGGGCAGACCATCCTGATGGTGACTCACTCAGTGAAAGCGGCAAGTCATGCCGGCCGGGTGCTGTTCATCGCTGACGGATCGGTATTTCATCAGATGTACCGGGGCAATTCCACCAATGAAGAAATGTTCCAGAAGATTTCTGATACACTGACCAGCATGGCGACAGGTGGTGGTCTCCATGGCTAAGCTTTATCCGGGCATGGCGTTTACCAATATCAAGAGTAATCGGAAGACCTATATCCCGTATATGCTCTCCTGCAGTCTGACCATCGCACTGTTTTATATCATCGGTTCTCTTGGATCAAACGAAGGGCTCTCTAAAATGTGGGGCGGCGACATGCTGTCTTCCTACATGAGTCTCGGTCAGGCAGTGACGGCGATTTTCGCAGTGATCTTCCTGTTTTACATCAACAGTTTTCTGATCAAAAGACGTAAGAGCGAATTCGGTCTTTACAACATTTTAGGCATGGAAAAAAAGCATATCTGCCGAGTGATCTTCCTGGAAACGGTCTTTACCTTCCTCATCACCATGGCTTTCGGTCTTTTTCTCGGGATCATGCTGGACAAACTGCTTTATCTTGTGATTTCCCGCATCCTTGCTGCAAAGATCCCGCTGGGATTCTATATTTCCACCAGCTCCATCCTGCAAAGCCTGATGCTGTTCGGCGGTATTTTCCTGCTGATGTTCCTGAACTCCATGAGGCACATCTACCGCTCCAAACCGGTAGATCTTCTCAAAAGCCGCTCTGCCGGAGAAAAAGAGCCTAAAGCAAAGTGGATCCTGGCTGCAATCGGCCTCCTCTGCCTGGCAGCCGGGTACTATATCGCTGTGACAACGACAAATCCGGTAGCCGCTGTCGCACTATTTTTCATCGCAGTCGTGCTGGTCATCATCGGGACGTATCTGTTATTTACAGCCGGCAGTATTGCTCTTTTGAAGATTTTAAAGAAAAACAAGGGGTATTATTATAAGACGAAGCATTTTGTCAGCATTTCTTCCATGATGTACCGAATGAAAAAAAATGCAGTCGGCCTGGCCAATATCTGCATCCTTTCTACCATGGTCCTGGTGATCATCTCCACTACGCTGGCTCTGTTCCTCGGAGTAGATGATTCTCTTAAGCAGCGCTATCCGTCGGAGTACGATATCACCTGCAAAGCAGAAGAAAACGATGCTTTTGACAAAAGCGTGCAGACGCTTCATGACTCTGCCAAATCAGAAGGGCTTACGCTGATCAATGAATTGAGCTATCGTGACTTTTCATTCAGTGCCATCTATGAAAAGAGCAAGGATTTTTTCGTAACAGACCCAGGCCTTTACAGCAATTTATCTGCCATGCAGAAATACAATCAGCTTGTGACATTCGTGGTCGTTCCACTGGAAGACTACAACAAGGCCATGGGCAAAAACGAAACGCTGGGAGAGAACGAAGTGCTGGTTTATTCCAGTCGCCAGGAGCTTCCTGTCGACACGATCAACGTATTCGATCTATCCCTCCACGTGAAGAAAACGCTGACAGGATTTATGCCAAATGGAAATACTGCTGCCAAGATTTCTTCCGGTCATTTTGTGGTCGTCAAAGACCTTTCAGTGATCGATAAGATGAAGAAAGGTCAGGATGAAGCGCTTGGCAAGGATGCAGAGCGATTCGGTTCCTGGCTGGAGATCAACTATATGGCTGACGTTGCAGGAAATGCTGAAACGCAGAAGGATCAGATCTTAGCCGCTTACCACAAAACCTGGGACCAGATCTACGAGACGAATGAAAATGCCGGCGATCAGGGATTCAACGGGATCCTGGAATGCCGATCCAGCGAAGTGGACAGTTTTCGCGGCGTGTTCTCGGGCCTGTTCTTTATAGGCGTTTTCCTGGGGATCCTGTTCCTGATGGCAACCGTATTGATCATGTACTACAAACAGATCACCGAAGGCTATGAGGACAAACAGCGATTTATGATCCTGCAGAATGTAGGCATGAGTCATCACGAAGTCAAGCAGACCATTCGATCTCAGATCCTGACGGTATTTTTCCTGCCGCTGATAACAGCAGGGATCCACATTGGTTTCGCCTTCCCGTTCCTTTACCGGATCATGACGCTGATGAACCTGTTCAATCTCAGACTCTTTACCTTCTGCAGCATCGGATGTTTCCTTGCCTTTGCTCTGTTCTACGGGATCACCTACTGGCTGACTTCAAAACTCTACTACGGTATCGTAAAAAAATAGAGTCCACCGGTGACTTTACGTGAAAGCCACCGGTATTTTTTTATTTTCAACAAATCTTCACCAGAATGTATTTGAATTAACCCTATTTTTATGCTACTCTTTTGGTATGCTTGGATATGTGAAAATCGACAAGGGAGAATTAAAGGTTCGGGAATACGAAGTCTACTGCGGATACTACTGCGGGATCTGTAAATCCATCGGCCGCCGCTACGGTCAGCTGCCGCGGATGGCATTAAGTTATGATGCCGCTTTTCTGGCGATCCTGCTGGCCTCTATCGAAGATGCTCCCGATGCTCCCCTGCAGGAGCACTGCGTCGTTCATCCAATCAAGAAAAAAACCATGATCTATAATCGGGCTGTGGACTATGCCGGGGATGTCATGCTTCTTCTGGCCTGGTATAAGCTTTTAGATGACGCAAAGGACGAAAACCGGTTCTATGCGAAGGCCACTATGGTGCTTCTGCGCAGCATCTATCGGGTTCTGAGGAAACAGTATCCCGATCTATGCAAAGGGATCGAAGAAAACCTGGCTAAACTTGCTGCCCTGGAGCAAGCAAAATGCGACAGTATCGATCAAGCGGCAGACGCCTTTTCCCAGATCATGAAAATCATTTTTCAGGAAGGTGTCAGGACGCTGTATGAAGCAGATGCTGTAACCATAGAGCCGGAGCATCCGGCGAAAGAACATGCAGATCCGCAGTTCCTTATAGAAACCGCCGGTCAAATCGGCTGGCATCTGGGGAAATGGATCTATCTGATCGATGCCGTTGACGATATCGAAGAAAATCTGAAAAACGGATCCTATAATCCCCTGCTCTACCGATTTTCCTACGATGCCTCCTCGGAAACCCCTGAGGCATTCCGAAACAGGATCGAGCCGGATCTCCGCTTCAACCTGTTCCATTACCTGGCTATTGCCAGCAACAGCCTGCAGGAGCTGCCTTTGCAGAAAAACAAAGGGATTTTAGAAAACATCCTCTACCTGGGAATGAACCGCAAAACCGAGGAAATCATCACACGTGTCGAAAAGAAAAAACGAATATAAACAAACGTATTTTACAATAAAGGAGAAACTGATTCAATGAACCCGTATGAAGTATTAGGCGTTTCTGAAAATGCCACCGACGAAGAAATCAAAAAAGCGTATAAAGAGCTGGTGAAGAAATATCACCCTGACAAATACCATAATAATCCGCTGGCTGATCTGGCTGAAGAAAAACTGCAGGAGATCAACGAGGCATACGACATGCTCATGAAGGGAAGAGGTGGCAAGGGAGCATCCGGGAGCACCGGTCGAGGAGGCACTCCGGACTACATGCAGATCCGACGTTACCTGGATGCAGGTAATCTTTCAGCGGCTGAAACCATGCTCAACGGAACCAATGACCGAAGCGCAGAATGGTTCTTCCTCTCCGGCATGCTTTCCTATAAAAAGGGATGGTATGATGATGCCATCAACAAGATCCGCACAGCAGCGGATATGGAGCCCGGAAACGTGGAATACAGCCGTGCCTACGGTCAGATCATGAACATGGGCGGGCAGTACCAGAATCAGGCCTACGGACGCGGCTACGGCAATAATGATGATATGTGCTGCCAGGCACTGCAGTGCTACATCTGTGCTGACTGCTGCTGCGACTGTATTTAAGAAGCTGCAAGGGCGGCAGCTGGCCAATATTCCCTGGAAAGGAACCCTATGAAAACTTCAAAGACAATGAAAATCGCATTGGGCGGGATCTGTCTCGCCCTTACTGTCATATTCTTATTTGGTGGTTCGATCGTCCCTGGAATCGAACTGACCTTGTTTGCCATCAGTTCTTTGTTCACAGCGGTGATGATACTGGAAACCGGTGTCAAAGGCGGCGTGCTCCTCTACGCGGGTGCCGTGCTCCTGGGATTTGCCATCATCCCCAACAAGCTGGCTATGATCCCCTATGCATTCTTCTTTGGCTATTACGGGATCGTCAAATACTACATCGAAAAGCTTCCCGGACGCTGGATACAGCTTGCTCTGAAAACGGGACTTTTCGCTGTGCTCCTGTCCATTGGTCTGATCGGATTTAAAAAGCTCCTGCTGGGAAGCATCCATCTGCCGGACTACCCGGTCTGGCTGCTGATCCTCGCAGGGATCGCTTTCCTGCTGCTCTACGACTTCGTATATACCTTCCTGATCGGTTTCTACCTGCGCCGTATCAAAGGCCGCGGGATCGACGGGATGAAGTTAAGCTGAGATATTACCTTCGCCAGGTCCTCGTCACCGACAATGAGTCGCGCTCATTCACAGCTCGCGGAACGATGGGAGCTGTTACCGCGGGATTATCCGAAGTTGAGGTGATTTACTGATCTGGGATAGCTGCCGATGGGAATCCCCCCTCCGAAAAAAAAGAGCGGAGATGTTACTCTTCGCTCTTTCTCGTATCTGCTCAATAGCAGGTTATGTGCTCGCTTTGACTTTACCTGGTCTGAAAGCTCAGCTTGCTTCCGTCGCTGTCGATGATAACGCTGTCGCCATCCTTGACCGTGCCGCGGATGATCTCTCCTGCCAGTTCAGTTTCTACGCTGCGCTGCAGGAACCTCTTGACCGGTCTTGCGCCGTAAGCCGGATCATAACTCTCGTCTGCGATAAATTTCTTAGCAGCCTCTGTGAGAGACAGCTTGATGTTCCGTTCTTCCAGACGATGTTCTATATCCTTCATGCCCAGATCGATGATCTTGACGATCTGATCCTCAGTCAGCGGCGAGAATACGACGATCTCATCGATACGGTTGAGGAATTCCGGACGGAAGTACTTCTTCGTCTCATCCTGAACCTTCTGTTTCACATCGGCATCAATAGTGCCGTCCTGACGGATCCCGTCGATCAGATAGTTGCTTCCGATGTTGGACGTCATGATCACGATGGTATTCTTGAAGTCCACAGTTCTTCCCTGGTTGTCGGTCAAACGACCATCGTCCAGCAGCTGCAGCAGGATGTTGAACACGTCCGGATGAGCCTTTTCGATTTCATCGAACAGTATAACGCTGTAAGGCTTCCGCCGTACGGCTTCCGTCAGCTGACCGCCTTCATCATAGCCAACATATCCCGGAGGCGCTCCGACAAGTCTGGAGACGGAGTGTTTCTCCATGTATTCGGACATATCGATACGGATCATGTTCTTTTCTGAGTCAAACAATGCTTCGGAAAGTGCCTTGGCAAGCTCGGTCTTACCTACCCCTGTAGGTCCCAGGAAGATAAACGATCCGATCGGGCGTTTTTCATCCTTCAACCCGGCTCTGGCACGAAGAACAGCTTCTGCCACAGCCTGTACACCTTCATCCTGTCCGATAACTCTCTTATGCAGGATCTCAGGCAGCTTCAGCAGTTTTTCACGTTCGCTTTCCACCAGCTTGCTTACCGGTATACCGGTCCAGCCGGAGATTACTTCTGCGATTTCTTCTTCGCCGACTTCTTCTTTCAAAAGACGAGCATCCTTACCCTCATCTGCCTTCTTCTTTTCTTCTTCCAGCTTCTTTTCCAGGTCAGGCAAAGTACCGTATTTCAGCTGTGCCAGTTTCTCCAGATCATAGTTTCTCTCTGCATCTTCGATATCATGTTTTACAGATTCGATCTGCTGCTTGATGACTTTGACCTCGGAAATGGCTTTTTTCTCGCCTTCCCACTGAGCACGCATTGTATTGCTTTCATCTTTTAGCTGAGAAAGTTCCTTTTCCAGATTTGCAAGCCGTGCCTTGGAACCTGCATCCGACTCTTTGGCCAGTGCCTGTTTCTCGATTTCCAGCTGCATGATCTTTCTTGAGATCTCATCCAGCTCTGCCGGCATGCTGTCGATTTCAGTACGGATCCTGGCTGCCGCTTCATCCATCAGGTCAATGGCCTTATCCGGCAGAAAACGGTCGCTGATGTATCGGTCTGACAAAGTAGCACATGCGATCAGTGCACTGTCGGTGATCCTTACGCCGTGGTGGATCTCAAACCGTTCCTTCAGTCCACGAAGGATGGAGATCGTATCCTCTACCGTCGGCTGATCTACTAGCACCTTCTGGAAACGACGTTCCAGTGCGGCATCTTTTTCAATATATTTTCTGTATTCATCCAGTGTCGTAGCTCCGATACAATGGAGTTCTCCTCTTGCAAGTTTAGGCTTTAACAGGTTGCCTGCGTCCATGGCTCCTTCCGTCTTGCCTGCACCTACGATATTGTGGATCTCATCGATGAACAGGATGATCCTGCCTTCGGATTTCTCGATCTCGTTGAGGACTGCCTTCAGTCGTTCTTCGAATTCACCACGGAACTTAGCTCCTGCGATCAGCGATCCCATATCCAGTGCGAAGATGGTCTTGTCTTTCAGCCCTTCCGGCACGTCGCCATTCAAAATACGCTGCGCCAGTCCTTCTACAACAGCCGTTTTACCAACACCAGGTTCTCCGATCAATACCGGGTTGTTCTTGGTTCTTCTGGAAAGTATCTGTATCGTATGACGGATCTCACTGTCACGTCCGATGACCGGATCCAGTTTGCCGTCTCTGGCCATCTCTACCAGATCCCGCCCGTACTTATTCAGTGCGTCGTAATTCTCTTCCGGGTTCTGACTTGTCACTCTCTGATTTCCTCTCACCTGATTCAGTGCCTCCAGGAATTTATCTTTCGTGATGCCGTATCGTTTGAAAATTTCTGCGGACGGTGTATTTCTCTCGTCCAGCAATGCCAGATAAAGATGTTCCACACTGACATACTCGTCCTTCATTTTCTCTGCTTTTTTCTCCGCATTCAAAAGGAGCTGCTGCAGTCTTCTTGTGGTGTACATGGATTCTGCACTGCCTGATACCTTAGGAAATTTATCGATCTGCTGCTGTACCGCTCCGATGACTTCTCCCGTATTTATGTTCATAAATTTCAACAGTTTCGGAATCAGTCCATCCTTCTGCATGAGCAGAGCCAGATGCAGATGTTCTCCATCGATCTGCTGATGTCCTTCCTCGACTGCGATGTTCTGACAGTCGATAATCGCTCCCTGTGCGTTCTGTGTATATTTCTCTATATTCATAAATCTCACCTCCACTAGGGTCTCCCCTGATTAATTACATTGTAAACCTGCGATACATAAAAGTCAAGCATTTTTTAGCACTCTCTTTGATAGAGTGCTAATAATTCCTTAAACTCTAGTAATTGCAACGTATTTCAGTCTCACTTTTTTCTGCAAAATAAAAAGCCGACGATATTTTTTACCGACGGCTCATTCAGATCCAGTGTTCTATGGCATAAAACGATCCTGTTTTTTATGCATTTAAAAATTCGTTGAGAAAGCGGAGCAGACGGATCACATTATCCGTAAAGTCACTTTTTCCCTCTTCATAGGTGTCAGAGGAAAATTCTTCTACTACTTCCCGTGCTTTCTGCAAAGCACCGGTCTGCACCATATCCAGTGAAAAATCATCCTGGTCGCGTATCGCGGCGATCGCTACGATCCCGCAGGCAGCCATTTTTTCCTGAAGCACACGCTCGCTTCCCGCTGCAGCCTTTGCAGAAGAACCGTCCGCTGAACTCTTTGCAGCATCCGCCTGCGCATCGGCATCCGACCAGATCTTGTCAAAACGCTTCTGCAAATCGTCATATACTCCGATCCAGTGATCTGCGGTTTCTTCATATGTCCGCTGTGCGATGCTGTCCCAGTAATCCTGCCTGCACCCCTCATGATCATGATCAGCATTCTTCCTGCCCGCCACGTATTCTAAAACAGCAAAAACGCATACTTCATTGACACCATATTCGATATTGTCCAGCCCTTCAAAAGGCGGGTTCATAAAAAACTCACTGATAGCATCGTACATAGCGTGGAAACTGTCATTTCCGATACTTTCTCTGCGGAATGCATCGAATTCCTGCTGGATCGCTTCTTTTTCAGCCATGAGGCTATCGATGTCGTAACTTTTTTTCGAAGCATCTGAGCGCATTTTTTCATAAAAAGCTTCGCATGCCTGTGCCTTATCGATCGGAAGATTTTTTGTTTCTTTTTTGATATCAATGGTTTCTTCAGCTATCTGTCCGCGAGTCAGTTCGCACTTTTCTCCTGCGCAGATCCGCTGCATCTCCATTACGGTTTCGTAATTCATGCCTGTTCTCCTTCCTTTCTTAAAGCCTTATTTACTGGTCCTCGATCAGCTGACCGGTTCTGACATTGCATCGCAAATCACGTGCGCCGTAAGAATATTCCACGTAAGTCTCGCCATCTTCTTCAAATTTCGTCATGAAGCCATTGACAAGATCCACTGCCATTTTATCCGACTCAAGCGCTTCTCCCAGGTGGTTCCAGACCTTGAGCATTGCCAGAACTTCATCTTCGTCATACACTGTCGTGATCCCTTCTGCGATCACGACGATCTTGTGCAGCTTCTCCGCGATATTAAAGTGAAACTGAACGCTTCCGCCCAGTACATTCTCCAGTTTAACCATAATTATTCTCCTATTTTTTATTTTGTCCAGCTGTTCGCCTTGCTATCCTTATCATACCGTATTTTACGCAGATCGTAAACACATCTACAGCAGTGTAGAGCGATCCTTGAAACTTCTGGGAACGGATTACATCGATCTGTATCTGCTTCACTGGAGAGAAGATGCAGATCTGGCAGAAGTGGCC
>NZ_JACRWC010000116.1 GCF_014306095.1 Lentihominibacter faecis | reverse complement strand
TGAAATTTCAATGTTTTACAACATTTTTCCTCATAGAAAAAGCCTGACACCTTATTTCTAAGGTCGGGCTTTTGTCTACAGTCTGAGTGTTTCGATATCTTCGAAACACTCTTTTTTGCTGCTTTTCAGCTTCTTTAAAATTTCATCCCCCCTATCTCGTTTTCTTGTTTTTTTCGCTGGACATTCCCTTAAGGGTATAGGTTATAATCGATTTACTAAATTTTCTGAAATAAGTGAATTTTGGAATAATTAGGGGGGTACATCCCCTTTTAGGAAAGGAGGAACCGAAACAACAGACAACCACCAATACTTTACTGCAAAATAAAATCACAAAAAACGTTATTACAACCAACACATCATTTATTAAGAGAGGGATATTGTATGAAGAAAAAATTAATAGCTGGTATTCTGTCTCTGATCATGGCGGTGACGCCTTTCGTGTCCCTGCCGGCCATATCCTATGCAGACAGCGGAACCTGTGGAGTCAAGCAGGGAGCTACTGATATTTTTGAAGGTATGGCGACAGACGACAAAGACATTACCATTTGGAATGATAAAATGGCTGTATCGTTTGCAGTAGGCTCCAATAACTACTGGAACATGACCAAAGGAAGTATTCTGGACATCTGTGCGATCGATTCATCAGGTAAATGGGGACCGGATCTGGTCAACGACGTTGAGCTTCTGATGGATTTATGGACAGCGACAGGTGAGTACAAGGGAACAGACCTGCGAAATGACGTCAAGGTCACATCCTCGCTGTCATCAGATAAAAAAACGGTTACCGTTACATCAGAATATAGATACTGGGTGGCTGATCCTAACAAGGACGGTGTGAATGATGACGCACTGCCGCTTGATATAAAACAGGTCTATACCCTGAAAGCCGGAGACAGCCATCTTTCTATGGAAACTACAGTAACAAATCCTAACGAGACTATTGACTACGGGAACGAAACTTTGAACTCTTCCGCTGCCGGAAAAAGCAGCACGGGGATGTTTTCCGGATACTCCATCAGCACCAATGCGGCCAATATGTTCGGTCCTTACGGCTACTATCCTGATACCAAGGCCACCGGGATCGCTATTGGAAATAACGAAAACGTAAAAGAGTATTTCGGAAAATTCGTTACAACGTACAAGGATGATTATGCCGTTTCTCTGATCATGGATGGGTCCGATTCCTACAAGGGATCCTCCGGGTACAAAGATCTTTACATCAACCAGGTGATCAAAGCTAAGCAGTCGTACTCCTTCAAGGGAGAAGTCCTCGTGGAAACCGCCAATTCTACGGCCTCCGTTCTGGATCGCATCTATGCACGAGACAGTATCGGAGCTGGTGATACGGCGATGGTAAGCGGGACCGTAACAGATGAAGACGGCAAGCCTGTCGAAGGCGTAAACGTGATCGTAAAAAAAGACGGTAAGTACATGTGTACGACAAAATCCGGATCAGTAAACGGTGCCGAAGTCGATAAACCAAAGACTATCGAGCAGCCGATGGTATGGGCGATCACCGACAAAAACGGGAAGTATTCCTTCAAACTGCCGAAGACCACCAACAACTTTGACAAAGAAGGTACTTACAAATATAAGTTAAAGCTGGAAGCAGCCGGGTACACATCCCAGACTACGGATGAATTTACACTCGACAGCGATAAAACACAAAACTTTACCATCATGACGGGAGCTCCTGTCAAATTAAGTGCCAAGGATCAGAATGGCAAGGCCATTCCGTTCCGGGTAGAGATCTCAGGTGTAACCTATGAAAACAAATGTGCCGGGATCAGTACATATTTCAGTAATTCCGCAGACAAAAAAACGGATATAGAATTTAACCTGACCCAGGCAAAGGACGTGACCTTTACCGCTTCCTACGGGAAGAATTTTGAATCGAAGGCAGTACCTTATAAAACAAATGTGACTGCGGATGGTGTTGAATACGAATTTAAGATCCACGAGATCGTTGATCCGAAAGAATCCGGATGGGTATCTATGGACAACCATCAGCACTCGGACTACGGTGATGGAGCAACGACTCCGAAGGATCTGTTCAATGCACAGATCGCCGCGAAGCTCCATTATAATCTCGTTTCGGACCACGATACGCGAATCAATAATATCCCGATGAAGAAGTTCTCCGACCAGATCGGAAGGCCATACATCTCCAATATGGAAGTCTCTCCGGGATGGGGGCACTGGGGCGTTCTCAACGTTGATTTCAGCGAAAAGGAAACAGGCAACATAGTCAATGCTTCTACCGCAACTCCGCCTGAGATCATCAAAGCCGGACACGCTGCCAATGCTCTGGTAATCGTGCATCATCCGTATTCCGACTACGGATTCCTGCATAATCAGGACAGCGTCGCAGGTGGACACGCAGACGGCTGGAAAGATTTCGATCTGCTCGAACTGCAGTCAACGATATCATCCGACGGAAAGACACTGGAAGTTCTGGAGAAGCTCACTGCAGAGAACTACAAGAATATCAACCTCGATAAGCTCAGCAGCACCATCGCCAGTGCCGGCGTCTCTCAGATGGATGCCAAAGCACTTGTATCCGCATTCGCATTCTGGAATGCCGGAGAAAAGAAATATCTGAGTGCCGGGTCCGACCAGCATCAGGCGACAAATACTGCACTGTATCCAGGCATCATCCGACAGTACGCTAAGGTCGGAAAGGACAGCAAGGAAGCCGCTAAAGCCGATTCGAAGGCATACCTTGCAGCACTGAAAGATGGTCGTTCCTATGTTACCATGGGTCCGCTTTTCTTCACTTATGACGGAGAATCGTTCGGAGACACTATTTCCACAGGTAAAAAAGCGCTGAAAATCGACGCTCAGGCAGTCAACGGTCTGGAAAAAGTCGTACTTATCGAAACGGCGTAAAAGTAGAAACAAAGGCTCTGAAAGGATCCACAGACAAACAGACGCTGGAATTCATGATCGACTCTACGAATGACACGAAGTGGTACAGCTACGTTGCCATCGACAGCACCGGGAACTATGCAGTATCCAACCCGATCTGGGTGAGCGCCGAAGGCGGAACGCCAGAACCGGGCGGCGATTCTACCAAACCGGGCGGTCAGGGATCTATGGACAATGGCTCTGCTGACAAAGCCAAATCAAAGGGCTCCAATACCGGAGACAATACGCACCTGCTTCTGCTGATCCTTCTTATGACAGCTGCAGCTACCGGTGCAACGATCATGGTTATCCATAAAAAAAGACATAACGGATAACTGACAACTTCATCATAAAGCATGACTGGAGATCCGATTTTCGGATCTCCAGTTTTTATGCGAACCTGCAGTGCGTCCACCGAACTGCAGCCATTATTCCCCCACAAAACTCCCGAAATCATTGTAATCCCCTGTCATTTCATGGTATAATCATTATGTATCTTTCTGCACAGGCAGAATAACCGGCAAACCCGCGACCGCGGACTGTTTCGGGAAATCCCGGCAGCACCCCGGCGATAGATAATAAAAGGAGAGTATTATGGAAAACACACAAAGCTACACAAGTTCCCTTTCTGAACGGTATCCGAGCAAAGAGATGAAATACCTCTTTTCCCCGGAAATGAAATTCAGGACCTGGAGAAAACTCTGGATCGCACTGGCAGAAACGGAACAGGAGCTGGGCCTTCCCATCACTGACGAGCAGATCGCAGAACTGAAGGCCGCTGCCGATGATATCAACTACGACGAAGCCAAAGAACGCGAGAAGATCGTTCGCCACGACGTCATGTCCCACGTATACGCTTACGGACTGCAGTGCCCGAAAGCCAAAGGGATCATTCACCTGGGCGCAACCTCCTGCTATGTTGGCGATAACACGGACCTGATCATCATGACAGAAGCTCTGAAACTGATCCGTAAGAAACTCATAAACGTCATTTCCAATCTGGCAAACTTTGCAGGAGAACATAAAGCACAGCCGACTCTGGGATTTACCCACTTCCAGCCGGCACAGCCTACGACAGTCGGCAAACGTGCCACGCTGTGGCTGCAGGATCTCCTGATGGATCTTGAAGACCTGGATCACATCCTGGATTCCATGAAGCTACTGGGATCCAAAGGAACTACCGGCACACAGGCCAGCTTCCTGGAGCTCTTTGACGGAGATCTCTCCAAGGTACATCAGATCGACGGCAAGATCGCCGAAAAAATGGGATTCGACGGCTGCTATCCGGTATCCGGACAGACGTATTCCAGAAAAGTGGATTCCCGCGTGCTGAACATTCTCTCCGGCATCGCACAGAGTGCCCACAAATTCAGCAATGACATCCGTCTGCTGCAGCACTTAAAAGAAATTGAAGAACCTTTTGAAAAGAACCAGATCGGATCTTCCGCTATGGCATATAAGAGAAATCCGATGCGTTCCGAACGTATCGCGGCGCTTTCCAACTTCGTGATTTCCGGCGTGCTCAACCCGGCGATCACGGCATCTACCCAGTGGTTTGAACGGACACTGGACGACTCGGCCAACAAGCGTCTGAGCGTATCCGAAAGTTTCCTGGCCACCGATGGCATCCTGGAACTTTATATGAACATCACTTCCGGACTCGTCGTTTATCCAAAGGTGATCCATGCCCGCCTCATGAGCGAGCTGCCGTTCATGGCAACGGAAAACATCATGATGGATGCTGTAAAAGAAGGCGGCGACCGTCAGGTCCTCCACGAAAAGATCCGCCAGCACTCCATGGCAGCCGGCAAACGCGTCAAAGAAGAAGGTGCAGAAAACGATCTGCTCGACCGGATCGCTGCAGACCCTGAATTCCACACGACCAAGGAAAAGCTGCTGGCGATCATGAAGCCGGAAAACTTCACAGGCTGTGCCGAAAGCCAGACGGAAGAATTCCTCAAAAGCTGCGTGCAGCCGGTTCTGGACGCTAACAGGGAAGCGCTCGGCATGACGGCTGACATCAACGTATAAGAAACATATATCTCACAGATTAACATACAGAAAGGAGAGTGCTGATCCTCCTGCAAAAGCCCTGCCGGGCAAACTTTGCAGAAAGCACAAAGGCATCAGCGCAACATTTCACACATGGTCAAAGCTATCGTAGGCGCCAACTGGGGCGATGAAGGAAAAGGGAAGATCACGGATATGCTTTCTCAGGAGGCCGACATCATCGTCCGGTTCCAGGGAGGAAGCAATGCCGGTCACACCATCAAGAACAACTATGGCAAATTCGCCCTTCATATGCTGCCGTCCGGCGTATTTTACAATCATACAACAAGCATCCTGGGAAACGGTGTTGCTCTCAACATCCCGTATATGTTCCGGGAGATCAATGACATCGTCAGCAAGGGCGTTCCTATGCCGAAGATCCTGGTTTCCGACAGAGCTCAGATCCTGATGCCGTATCACATCCTCTTCGATGAATGCGAAGAAGAACGTCTGGCAGGCAAGGCATTCGGCTCCACCAAGTCCGGGATCGCGCCTTTCTATTCCGACAAATACGCTAAGATCGGATTCCAGGTACAGGAGCTTTTCCTGGACGAAGCAGAACTCCGCGACAAAGTGGAGCGTGTCTGCGTGCAGAAAAACATTCTGCTGAAGCACCTTTACAACAAACCCGAACTTGATCCGGACGATATCATGAAAACGCTGAAGGAATACAAGGAAATGGTCGCTCCTTATGTTTGCGATGTTTCCGAATTTCTCCACGAAGCTCTGGCAGAAGGCAAGGAGATCCTGCTGGAAGGACAGCTGGGAGCGTTAAAAGACCCGGATCACGGAATCTACCCAATGGTTACGTCTTCTTCCACTCTGGCAGCTTACGGTGCCATCGGAGCAGGCGTTCCCCCATATACCATCAAAGATATCATCACAGTCGTAAAAGCTTACTCCAGTGCTGTTGGCGGCGGTGCGTTCGTCAGCGAGATCCTGGACGAAGAAGAAGCGGAAGAACTGCGTAAACGCGGCGGTGACGGCGGTGAATACGGCGCTACGACAGGAAGACCTAGAAGAGTAGGCTGGTTCGATGCTGTCGCCACGAAATACGGCTGCATGACTCAGGGCACGACAGAAGTTGCTTTCACAGTATTGGATCCGCTGGGCTATCTGGATGAGATCCCAGTATGCGTGGGCTACGAAATCGATGGCGAGATCACCACTCGCTTCCCGACCACGGCCAGACTGGAAAAGGCAAAGCCTGTCCTGAAGAAACTGCCGGGATGGAAATGCGACATCACCGGCATCCGTGAATTTGATAGACTTCCTGCTGAGGCTCAAAACTATGTAAACGAGATCGAAAAGCTCATCGGCTTCCCGATCACTTACGTATCTAACGGTCCCGGCAGAGAGGATATTATTAAGAGAACGCCGCAGCTGTAAAGCGCGGCGGCATCTCGCTCCGCGCTTTTCCATGGGATCCCAGAGAAATCCGCGGATTTTTTTCATACTGTAAAGTGATCAAAATGGAGGTGTATCATGGCAGTACTTATTAAAAACGGAACCATCGTAACGGCAGAAGGCGAACGCAAGGCAGACATTTATGCTGAGGGCGAAAGCATTACCGCTATCGGCGAAGGACTGCAGCCAAAGGAAGGTGATGAAGTCATTGATGCAGAGGGTAAATACGTTTTACCTGGCGGGGTTGACCAGCACGTGCACTTTTCCTTCTCCTACAAGGGCAGCAAGACCCGTGGATTCGAAACATCCAATGCTGCTGCTGTTGGCGGTACGACAACTCTTATTGAGTTCGTAAACCAGGAACAGGGCCGAGGTCTGGTAGAAACCCTTGATGATTATCGTAAAAACGATGCAGAAGGTATTGCTATGGTCGACTATGCATTCCACAGCGTAATGACCGATCCGAGAGATGAAGTAATTGAAGAGATTCCGAAGCTGGCAGAAGCAGGCTATCCGACGATGAAGCTGTTCATGGCGTACAAAGGACAGTTCTTCCACGCTGATGACGACGCCCTTCTGAAAGCTTTGCAGAAAGGAAAAGACGCCGGCGTGACCATCATGGTCCACGCAGAAAATGCCGACATGATCGATGTTCTGACGAATCAGCTGATCGCAGAAGGCAAAACAGCGCCTTACTATCACGCAGTCAGCCGTCCGCCTGTAGTCGAAGCCGAAGCAACAAGACGTGCTATCTACCTGGCTGAACTGGCAGACGCTCCGCTCTACGTCGTACACGTTACCTGCAAGGAAGCTTTGGAAGAACTCAAGGCCGCTTACAGCCGCGGACAGAGGGTCTTCGGAGAAACCTGTGCACACTATCTGGTACTGGATGAATCCGATCTGGCCAAGCCTGGCTACGAAGGTGCCAAATACGTTTGCTCCCCTGCCCTGCGCACCGAAGAACACCGTGACGCTCTGTGGGAAGCTGTTGATCGCAAATGGCTCAACGCAATCAGTTCCGACCACTGCGGATTCGACTATGCAGAACAGAAGCATCTGGGCTACGGCGAAGGAAAATCCTTTGCAGATATCCCTAACGGAGCACCAAGCCTGCAGAACCGCCTGAACATCCTGTGGACTTACGGCGTATGTGAAGGAAAACTTTCTCCTAGCAGACTGGTAGACCTGTACGCAACGACTCCGGCCAAGGTAAACGGTCTTGAGAACAAGGGACAGCTGGCAGTAGGATTCGATGCTGATATCGTTATCTTCGATCCTGCATACGAAGGCACTATAAGCTATAAAACAAATCTGGAAGGTGTAGACTACAGCCCGTTTGAAGGATTTGCACAGAAAGGACGTCCTGAAACCGTATTCCTGCGCGGACAGAAAATCGTAGAGGATGCCAAGTACATAGGCCATAAAGGTCAGGGCAAGTTCGTTCCTGGAAAGCCGTTCGGCGCATCCTACGAATGGTAGAAACGGCGGACTTTTATGACACTACAGACTAACGAAAAACGACTTCTTGACAACCTGCACACCCTGCGAACTTTCACCGACACCCCGCAGGACGGCGTGACACGGTTTTCCTACGGTACGCAGGATGCCAGAGCAAGAGAATACATCATAAAACGAGCAGAAAACTGCGGCTGCAGTGTATCCATCGATGCGCTGCAGAACATCCGCATTGGACTTCCCACCAACAAACCGGGACGTAAAACCGTCTTGTCCGGCTCCCATATCGACACCGTGCGAAACGGCGGCTGGCTGGATGGTATCTACGGCGTCTGCGGTGCGCTGGAAGTCCTGGAGACCCTGGCAGAAAATCCAGATTCACTGAAGGATGCATCCTTCAACTATGAGCTGGTGATCTTTGCAGAAGAAGAAGGCTCCGGTTTCGGTTCTACCATGACCGGCAGCAAATTCATCACCGGGATCTACGCAGAAGCCGATCTGGACAAACTTGTCAGCGATACCGGCATGAGCCTCCGGCAGACTCTGCAAAGCCTCTCGCCATACGGGCCGGATGGCAAAACGATCGTCTACAACACAGGCGGTTTGTCTCAGGAAGCACTGCAAAACGTTCGCTGGGATTTTGATCAGGTCCAGACTATGCTGGAGCTTCACATCGAACAGGGTCCTGTGCTGGACAGAGAAGGCCTGAGCCTTGGGATCGTGGATTCCATCTTCGGCATGCGGGTCATCGAGGTGACACTTACCGGCGTGGGAAATCACGCGGGAGCTACTCCGATGACAGAACGGTACGATGCTCTGTGCACTGCGGCGGAATGCATCCTGGCGGCGGAAGCCCATGTCAAAACCGACGATGACAAGCGAACAGTCGTTACCTGCGGTAAAATGGACATCGAGCCAAACTGCTCTAACGTTATCCCGGAAACGGTGAGATTCTCTCTGGAAGTCCGTGATAAGGATGAAACGAAAATCGATCGCTTTATGAATGAGATCATCGATCTTATCGTTGCGATCGCAGAAAAGCGTCAGGTGAACTGCGAGATCAAAGAACATTCCAAATCAAGTCCGCTCCATCTGACCGACCGTCTGATCGATGCGATGTCAAAGCATGCAGCCGCACTTGATCTGCCATATAAAGTCATGGACAGCGGTGCCGTGCATGATGCCTGCATGATCGCAAAATATGCACAGACAGGTATGATTTTCGTTCCAAGCATCAACGGACGGAGCCATGTGCCGGAAGAAAATACAAACGATGCAGATATCGCGGCCGGTGTTCAGTTCCTGCTGGATACCGTGCTTCATGAACTGCATGAAGTAAAATAATCGGATTTACACAATCATAAAGGAGGTGCCCTCGAACTTGTACAAAGATGCCTTACGCGCAGCCTGGGCTGAGATCAATATTACTAATCTGGACTTTAATATCAAGCAAATCAAGGAGAAGGTCGGATCCGGTGTCAAGATCACCGGTGTGGTGAAAGCGGATGCTTACGGCCATGGATCGGTGCGCGTCGCAACCGTTTTGCGAGCCAACGGAATCGAATCCTTTGCAGTAGCCACCCTTTCGGAAGCGGTGCGCCTGCGAAAAGCCGGATTCCTGCTGGAGGAGATCATGGTTCTCTCTCCGATCCCGGAACCTTATATCGACACCATCATCGAGCACCGACTGTCACCTGTAGTCTGCGATTACAAAAATGCGGAGGCTATATCCAAGGCTGCAGCCGCAGCCGGCATCATCATAAAAGGCTATATCGCGGTAGACACCGGTATGGGCCGGATCGGCTACAGCGACGACGTTACGTCTGTGGAAGATGTGAAGATGATCGCCGGGCTTTCCAATTTCAAGATCAACGGACTGTTTTCCCATTTCGCTACAGCAGATGCCGCCGATAAAACGTATGCGACGGTACAGGAGCAGCGTTATATGAGCTTCTACAAGCAGCTGCTGAAAGAAGGGATCGATATCCCGCTCAGAACTTTGGGAAACAGTGCGGCTGTCATGGAGATCAACTCGGCTTATTACGATATGGTGCGCCCCGGCGTTATTCTCTACGGTCTATATCCTTCTGACGAAGTGGACCGGTCACAGCTGGCTCTGCGCCCTGCAATGTCCATCAAGGCCAATATCATTCATTTGAAAAAAGTCCCTGCAGGCAACAGTATCAGCTACGGACGCAAGTTCACGACTCAGAGAGACAGCTTGATCGCTACCATCCCGGTAGGCTATGCCGATGGTCTTCCTCGACCTTATTCTGCAAAGGGCAAGGTCATCGTCAACGGAGTTTATGCCCCGATCGCCGGTACGATCTGTATGGATATGTGCATGATCGATGTGACCCACGTACCATATGTGCGTCTCGGTGACGAAGTGACCATCATGGGCAAAGACGGCATCTACGAGATCACAGCGGACGATATCGCCCGCGAAACCGGCACCATCAACTATGAAGTGGTCTGCGGCTTCGGCCAAAGACTTCCAAAGGTGTATGTGTATTAAAACAAAAAAAGAGTCAGGATCTTAGATAATTCTTCGATCCTGGCTTTTATTTCTCTATGTTCCTATGAAAGATTATGCAAAACAACTGATTAAAGAAAATACGATCTTCGATACGATCAGCAGACAGGAAGAAGTCTTTTGGCTCAACGATAAATGCCTGCCATTCGACATGATCGACGGACTGTGTCAGCTGGTGGTATCCGATAAAGACATTCAGGATGCCGAAGCGCGCCTTAGCCGCTTTGCACCATTTATAAAAGCCTGTTTCCCGGAAACAGAAGCAACGGATGGCATCATCGAATCGCCTTTGCAGGAGATTCCGGCAATGCAGGAAGCATTGCGTGAATATGGGTCCTCTAAACTCCCTGGAAAATTTTTGCTGAAAATGGACAGCCACCTGGCAGTAGCCGGCTCTATCAAAGCTCGCGGCGGAATCTACGAAGTTCTGAAACACGCGGAAGAGCTGGCGCTTGCGACCGGGAAACTTAAGATCACCGATGACTACACCATACTGACCACCCCTGAATGGAAGGATTTTTTCGGACAGTACACAGTGCAGGTAGGTTCCACAGGAAATCTGGGGCTTTCCATTGGCATCAGCAGTGCTGCAGTAGGTTTTCGCGTGAAAGTCCACATGTCCGCCGATGCAAAGCAATGGAAAAAAGATCTTCTGCGCAGCAAAGGCGTAGAAGTTGTAGAGTATGATGACGATTATTCCAAAGCGGTTGCAGAAGGCAGACGGCTTTCTGCACAAGATCCTCGCAGCTATTTTGTGGATGATGAAAATTCAAAGGATCTGTTTCTTGGTTATGCGGTAGCCGCCTCCCGGCTGGCAAAGCAGCTGGCGGAACATCGGATCACTGTGGATGAGGATCACCCTTTATTCGTCTATCTTCCGGCAGGCGTAGGCGGCGCTCCCGGTGGCGTGGCCTATGGGTTGAAACGGATTTTCAGAGACAATGTCCATTGTTTCTTCGCAGAACCGACTCACTGCCCTTCTGTACTGCTGGGAATGGCGACGGAACGATACGAGGATGTGAGCGTGAGAGACTTTGACATCGACGGGATCACAGAAGCCGACGGCCTCGCCTGTGCAAGTCCGTCTGGATTCGTGACGCGGATGGATCGCAATATCGTATCCGGAGATTTTACGGTAGACGACGTCCGCCTTTATGAATTTATGCGCATGCTGAGCGATACAGAAGATATCCGTATCGAACCATCCAGCTGCGCGGCTTTTCTGGGGCCTCTGCAGGTTGCAAAGACTCCTGCCGGACACAACTTTCCCAACGGTCACGGCATCACCAACGAAAAACTGCAAAACGCTGCCCATATCTGCTGGGCCACCGGCGGTGCACTGGTCCCGGAGGATGTATGGGAGGAATGGTTTAAAGAATACAAACTACCGCGTTAGATATTTACACTTTCTTCCATAGAATATAATTTCAGATCCGAAGAGAGTTCTGCCTCTTTTCGGATTTTTTCATCAAATCCAGACTCCGAAAATAATGCATAATAGAAATGAGCGTTTTCCTTTTCCGATTTGGAACTGCCAGCTTGGAAAACTCCCTTGTTCTTTTTATCACCATCCAGGATAATTAGAAAAAAAGGAGGACACCATTATGGCAAACGAAACCAGGATTTTTCGCATCCCGCCTAATATGCCCGTGCAGGCTGTAGCATCTCATGTCGATCATTATTTGCGTGCCAACCAGGGACTACAGGTACAGGGGGCTTCCAACGGAGAGGAGTGCGTGCTCCAGTGCCGTCAGGAAAAGGATGGCTGGAAAACGGTATCAGGCATGCGCCTTGCGACGACTGTACAGATCACACGTACAGCGCCGGATAACATAAATGTGACCATCGGCATCAGCGAATGGTCTGATAAGATCGGTGCCGGAGTTGCCGGGATGCTGCTGTTCTGGCCTCTGGCAGTTACTGCCGGGATCGGTGCCTATAAACAGAAGAAACTACCGGAAGAAATCTTTCGCTGTATCGAAAACTATTTGATTTCCAGCACGAGGCCCGGTCAGGCTCCGCAGCAGACATCCTCTGTAAATACTGCGCAGCAGCAGAACGCATCCGGCTTTGCACCGAATCAGCAGGCAGCGCCTCGCCCTCAGACTATGCCTCCGGAAATGATGGATCAACCCATCCCGCAGGAAGCAGCTCAAGCGCAGCCTCCTGCACTGATCTGTCCAAGCTGTCAGACGGTATGTGCGCCGGGAAGCCGCTTCTGCAATCTCTGCGGTGCACCGCTCACCAAACAGACTTGCCCATCCTGCGGAGAAGACATCCCTGCCGGAAGTAAATTCTGCCCGCAATGCGGCAAACCACTGGAGTAAATCAGATCAAGCATTTCCCTCCCGGATCGAATCGTGTATAATAAAGATGATTATACTGATTCGATCCGAGAGGTTTTTTTATGAAATTCTGCGAACTGCTAAATGATATTATTGTAAAATGCTCCTGCACAGCCAGCGACCTTTGCAGTGGCTCTGATATTTCTCCATCCACTCTGCGCCGCTATCGTTCCGGGGAGCGTGTCCCTTCTGCGGATTCTAAAACACTGGCCGCTCTGACTGCTGCCATCGCATCTATCGCTGAAGAAAAAAATATCCCTGGGCTTGACGAAAAAACTGTTATGACACAGATCCTCGCGTGCGACGACATCCTTTCCACGCGGATAGAAGATCTTCTCTATCATTTCGACACCCTGCTCACTCTTCTTTCTGTGAGTACCAGCAGACTAAGTCAGAAAATCAATTACGATGCTTCAACGATCTCACGTTTTCGCAGCGGACAGCGCCAGCCCGCCGAACCTTTAAAATTTGCAAAGGATGTTGCCGATATCATCGCACAGATCTCGGGACAACCGGAAGATCTTGCGGTTCTGGCAAAGCTTTTAGCATGCAGCGAAGAAACCTTGATAAACGAAAAAGATCGTGCCGAGAAAATCAACCACTGGATCCTTTACGGTCCGGCCCGCACCGAAAATACGATCAGTACTTTTCTCTCCAAAATCGATGATTTCGACCTGAACGAATACATCAAAGCGATCCATTTTGACGAGATGAAAGTTCCAACTGTACCGTTTCAGATTCCTTCTTCCAGAACTTGTTTTGGCCTGAAGGAAATGATGGAAGCTGAACTGGATTTTATGAAAGCGACAGTTCTTTCAAAATCCATGGAGCCGGTAACCATGTACAGCGATATGCCTTTAGAGGAAATGGCTAAGGATCCGGAATTTCCGAAAAAATGGATGTTTGGTCTTGCCATGATGTTAAAAAAAGGACTGCACCTGAACATGATCCACAATATCGACCGCCCTTTTGCAGAAATGATGCTGGGTCTTGAGAGCTGGATCCCTATGTATATGACAGGACAGATTTCTCCATATTATTTAAAAGGTGTGCAAAACAATGTTTTTCTTCATTTTTTAAAGGTTTCCGATGCTGCTGCTCTTTCCGGAGAAGCCATCAGCGATCATCAGGCAGACGGGAAATATTATCTTACAAAATCCAGGAAAGAAATTTCCTACTACAAAAAAAGAGCTGAGCAACTCCTGCAAAATGCTCACTCTTTGATGGATATTTATCGAGAGGATAGAACGAATGAATGGAATGCCTTTCTTCTTTCGGATGCTCGTACTTCCGGAAAACGCCGAAATATCCTCTCCTCCCCGCCTCTTTATACCATGGAAGCGGATTTTCTCATAGAATTTTTGGCTGGTCATAATGTGGCTGATCCGGATGCTTCAAGGATCCTCGCCTATCAGAAGGCACAGCGAGGATACATAGAGGAAATATTACAGCGTGAAACCATCACGGAAGAGATTCCTGTCATTGACTCGGAGGAATTCGGGCAGTATCCCGTATCTCTTTCTCTTTCCGGCATGTTTTATGATCAGGATCTGTCCTACAGCTATGACGATTATCTGGCTCATATGGATCATACTCGCGCGTTTGCCGACTCGCATCCAAATTACAAGCTGCTTTCCTCATCCACCCAGGTGTTCCGCAATCTGCAGATCCGGATCCACGAAGATCATAACGTCATGATCTCAAAGGACAAATCCCCTGCGGTACACTTTGTGATCCACCATCCAAAACTGCGCAGCGCCATTGAAAATTTCGTGCCGCCAGTGGTAGAATAAAGCTCTGCTGATCCAGATTGCCGTATATAAAATACAATAGTATTATTTCCAAATATTAGCATTTAACTCATGTCTATTATGAATCAGAAATGCGAAAGACTTCCAGCTTTCCCCCGCACTGACAGCGGTATGCATCGATCTTCTGCATGACGCAGGTGAACCTCTGCCGAGGGTACTGTCTGCCGCATTTTTTGCACTGGATAATGTAACGGATATGCCGGCTCTCTGCCAGTTTTTCTTCTCTGCCCGCCATTCCCATTTCTGCAAAGGAATTGACTCTCTTGATCTGATAACCATATGCCTTGTTCATCTGTCCGGCATAACTTTTCCAAAGCATGCCGTGTTCATAACAATCCCGGCAGGTGTGAAGAACTTCATGAGCCAGAACACCTTTTACGATTTTTTCACTACATCCTGCTTCGTCTAACAGAAATCTGCTCACTTCGATCTCAAATCCGTTCCTGCTTTTTCGGCAGCATCCAAATCTCTTTTTCGGTCTTCCATTTACTATGACGTTCTTTTCAATAGTAGAAGACACGGGAATTTTTAATGCCCGTGCCTCCTGAATCACTTCCTGTAATAAAATATCTAATCGTTCTTTATCTACCATAGCAATCTATCATGTTTCACATGAAACATATTCTCCTAATGAAGTGTTTTCAACAGTTCTATGAGTCTTTCCAGATCATCTTTACTGTAGTACTCGATTTCGATCTTACCTTTTTTACCCTTCTGGTTCAATGTTACTTTCGTACCAAGAGCTTCTTTCAGATCGTTTTCCACACGCTTGACATCAGCATTCTTTTCACGCGGTTTTGCCTTGGCCTTCCCTGTCTTGCTGTCTTTAGCCAGCTTTTCGATTTGTCTTACCGAAAGACCCTCTTTCACTGCTTTTTCTGCCAGTGCGATCTGCTTTTCTTTGTTTCCTGCTGATACGATCGCTCTCGCATGGCCGGCGGAGAGCTGTCCCTCCGATACAAAACTCTGGATAGCTTCCGGAAGTTTCAACAATCTTAGACAGTTGGTGATATACGGGCGACTCTTACCGACACTTTTTGATACCTGATCCTGCGTCAGACCGTAGGTTTCTATCATCTGATTGATACCTTCTGCTTCTTCGATGGGATTCAGGTCTTCGCGCTGCATGTTTTCGATGATTGCCAGCAGCATGTTTTCTTCATCGCTCAATTCCCTTACGATACACGGGATATTTCTTACTCCGGCCTTCCTGGCTGCACGCCAGCGCCGCTCACCTGCAACGATTTCATACCCTGCTCCAACACTGCGCAGCACCACTGGCTGTATCAGACCGTGTTCCTGGATGGAAGCGGCCAGGTCTTCCAGTTTTTCTTCATCAAATACTTTACGCGGCTGGTTTGTATTCGGCTTTATATCATTGATATCGATATAAAGGATACCTCCTGCAGCAGGATCCACATTTTGTACTGATCCACCGGATTCCCCAGCTTTTGCTGCATTTTCGGAACTGTCGGCTGTTCTTTTTGCAGCAGAGCCAGCGGAAGGCTTATTTGCAGCAGTACCGGATTCTTCTACCTTCGGGGTGTCCTCATTGTCATTTTTTAAAATATCAACTTCCATGTCGCCGAAAAGAGCATCAAGTCCCCTTCCCAGTCCTCTGGATTTTTTAGCAGCCATTAAAGTTCCTCCTCGTTTGCCAGGAATTCATCGGCAAACTCCATATATGCGATAGCTCCAGCGGATTTTGGATCATACTGAATAACCGGCATTCCATGACTTGGAGCCTCTGCCAGACGAACATTTCTTGGGATAACAGTCGTATACACCTTTTCACGGAAATATTTCTTTACTTCTTCTACTACCTGTATCGAAAGATTTGTTCTGCCATCGAACATACTAAGGATTACACCTTGTATTTCAAGATCAGGATTTGTATTTTTCTTTACGATATCGATGGTGCTCATGAGCTGGCTCACTCCCTCCAGAGCATAGAATTCACACTGGATCGGAATCAACACGGAGTCAACAGCAGTCAATGAATTGATGGTCAGAAGGCCAAGGGATGGCGGACAATCTACAAATATGTAATCATACTGCGGCTTTAGATGATCGATCGCTTTCTTGAGTCTCTTGTCTCTTCCTGTCAGCTGGATCAGTTCCACCTCGGCACCAGCCAGCTGAACACTTGCCGGCATGATATCCAGGTTCTTGATACCTGTTGCAATGACTGCATCTTCCGGGTGCTGATCATCCTCTACGAGGATCTCATGCGTCGTGACATCCAGATCACGCTTGGAGATTCCGACGCCACTGGTTGTATTCCCCTGCGGGTCGATATCAATAATCAGAATCTTTTTTCCCTTAATGGCCAGACATGCTGCCAGGTTTATATTCGTGGTCGTTTTCCCAACACCACCCTTTTGATTGAAAATAGCTATTGCTTTTCCCACGATTTCCTCCTCATTTATCTTAAAAGCTTTGCAGATTTCTTTTCTGCAGTGATTCTATTATATAACATTACACTTTTTTTTACTACACGTTTTCTTCCATCATCATAAAAAAAACATAATGTTTCACGTGAAACATTATGTTTTTCGGAGGTAATACTATGAATGCACGCGTCATCAGTGCATGGATCACTGACCACTTGCAACCATTATGTCATTTTGCTTTTCCATGGAACATTCCTGCTCTTCCGGTATTTTAGGTATGGTGATTTTGACTACATAGGATTCTCCTGTGTCTTCCTGTCTGAATGTTGCTCCTCTGCTGAGGAGATTCATTTCATTAAAAGTCTTTTTTAAAGTATTGATATACAGCTTGCAACTGATCCTCATTATCTTCTTCTTTTCTCTTTCCAGCTTTTCTCTTCGTACAAGACATTCCTCCACCAGTTTCTCCGTCTGTCTCACATTGAACTGATGCCGGATCACTTTTTCGATCACCTGTCTGCGCATTTCATCATCATCAAGTTTAAGCAAAGCGCGAGCGTGACGTTCCGTCAGACGATGCTCTACCAAGAGGTGTTGAATATCTTCAGGCAGGTTCAGGATACGGATCTTGTTAGAAATAGTAGACTGATTTTTTCCCAGTTTTCGTGCCAGCTCCTGTTGCGGGATACTGTATGTTTCCATCAGAGTCTGATAGGCTTTTGCTTCTTCTATGTATCCCAGGTTTTCACGCTGTATGTTTTCTACCAGCGCGATCATTCCTGCTTCTTCTTCAGATGCTTCTCTCACCAGAGCCGGGACTTTCGTGAGCCCAGCCATCACTGCAGCTCGAAACCGTCTCTCTCCTGCGAGGATCATATAAGATCCATCTTCTTCCCTTCGAAGTATCAGCGGCTGTAAAATACCAAACTGACAGATGGAATCACGCAGTTCCTCCAGCTGCATTTTTTCGAAATGCTTCCTTGGCTGCTGTCGGTTAGCATGGATCTGTTCCACCAAAACTTCTGTGATCTTTCTCCGTAACATATCCCTCACTCCTTCCTTGTTTTCATAGTATCAGCATGTCCCTATAAAAAAAAGGATTTTCATCAAACAAAAAGAGCCGATGTTCGCTATTTGATCGGCTCTTTCGAAGGAGTTCCCGGTTTTCTTGGAAACTTCGACATCACAGGTTTTATTTTTGAAACAAATATCAGCTGATGTCCCAGCTCTGATCCGCTGTTTTCACTGATTCCTACGGATGCAAAATTTTCGCGCCGGCTTATGCTTCCTCCTAGCAGGTCTATGGCGTTTTCTGCTGCAATAAGTTCTTCCTCACAGTCAGGACCTTTGTATGCGATAAAACATCCTCCTACTTTCACAAAGGGCAGACAATACTCCGATAAAGTGCTCATATTGGCTACCGCTCTCGATACACAAAGATCAAAGGTTTCTCTCAAATGCTTTTTTCTTCCAAGCTCCTCTGCCCTGCCGTGGACAGCGTTCACATTCTCTATTCCCAGTTCATCGCAAAGCTTCTGGATGATCCTGATCCTCTTATTCAGTGAATCCATCAGCGTAAACTGTTTTTCCGGAAAAGCGACAGCTAGAGGTATTCCGGGAAATCCTCCTCCTGTTCCTACATCAATGATCGTCTTCGCACGGCGAAATTCCGGGGATCCTGCGCACAGCAATGAATCTATATAATGCTTCTCGATAAACTCGTCTCTATCCTTTATCGCTGTTAAATTAACGTGCTCATTCCACTCCAGGATACCTTCCATATATTCCTGATACTGTCGGTCTTTATTTTCATCATAAGAAAGGTTCAGTATTTCAAATACTTTTTGCAGTTCTTCTATCATGGATCTCTCCCCTTTCTAATGCTTTTGACGGCGCATTTTTTCCAGCCAGATCAGGAGCACATTGATATCCGCCGGAGACACACCGGATATCCGTGATGCCTGCCCTACAGAAACCGGCCTTAATGCATCCAGCTTCTGACGTGCTTCGATCCGCAAACCTTCGATCGAAAAATAATCCAGATCAGACGGCAGTTTTTTATGTTCCAGTTTTTTAAACTTTTCGATCTGCTGCTGTTGTTTGATTATATATCCCTCATACTTGATCTGCACTTCCATCATAGTCTTCTGATGAGCCGAAAGTTTTGGTCTGATATCATCTATGACAGCTGCATCGTCATATGTGATTTCCGGACGCTTTAATAATTCCAACAAAGAGATCCCGCTTTTTACCGGCGTGCTTCCCTTTTCCTCCAGAAATGGGTTTACTACGTCCGGCTGTAAAATCTTTTTCTTCAGGCGGTCTGTTTCCTCTGCCACCACCTCTTTTTTCTTCAATAATCTTTCATATCTGTCTTTTTTTACTAAACCAACGGCATATCCACGCTCCGTCAGACGCATATCTGCGTTGTCCTGCCTCAGAAGCAGCCTATATTCCGCTCTGCTGGTCATAATTCTGTAAGGCTCATTAGTACCTTTTGTTACGAGATCGTCGATGAGAACGCCAATATAAGCCTCGCTTCTATCGAGAATAAATGGCATTTCTTCCTTTATCTTACACACAGCATTGATTCCTGCTATAAGCCCCTGCGCCGCCGCTTCTTCATAACCGGAACTACCGTTAAACTGACCGGCACAAAAAAGATTTTCTATATGACGATTTTCCAGATTCACCTTAAGATCCAGAGGATCGATACAGTCGTACTCGATAGCATATGCCGGCCTGACGATTTCAAGATGCTCCAGTCCTTCAATAGTTTTGTAAAATTCCTCCTGCACATCTTCCGGGAGACTGGATGACATTCCCTGGATGTACATTTCTTCTGTATAAAGTCCCTCCGGCTCAATGAACAGCTGATGGCGTTTTTTATCCGCGAAACGATTGACTTTATCTTCAATGGACGGACAATACCGCGGACCGACACCTTCGATCTGCCCTCCGAATAAAGCCGACCGATGAAAATTCCTGCGGATCACTTCATGGGTCGTTTCATTAGTATAAGTCAGCCAGCACTTTACCTGATTTTTTTGCAGATCATCGTTCATAAAGGAAAACGGCACGACCGTTTCGTCACCATCCTGAGGAATCATTTTTTCATAATCTAAACTTTTAGCCAGTGCTCTCGCAGGAGTTCCCGTCTTGAACCGTCGGATAGGAAGCCCGTATTCCCGCAGTCTCTGTGCCAGTTCATTAGAAGGAGCCAGACCGTTGGGGCCACTTTCAAACACACTTTCTCCAATAAAGATCTTCCCGGCCAGGAATGTTCCTGTTGCTAAAATAACAGCCTTCGAGCGATACATCGCTCCCGTTTTCAAAACAACACCGCAGGCTTTGCCATCTTCTATCATAAGATCGATGACTTCCCCCTGCTTTAGATGAAGATTTTCTTCTGCCTCCAGGGTTTTCTTCATTTCTATATGATATTCATTCTTGTCAGCCTGCGCCCGCAAAGAATGGACCGCAGGTCCCTTTGCAGTATTCAGCATACGACTCTGAATAAACGTTTTATCTATATTGATCCCCATCTCTCCGCCAAGGGCATCTATCTCACGAACCAGATGACCCTTACCTGTCCCTCCGATGGACGGATTGCACGCCATCATAGCAACAGCTTCCAGATTGATCGAAAGCATCAGCGTCTTCATACCCATACGCGCAGCGGCAAGGCCGGCTTCACATCCTGCATGACCGGCTCCGACGACGACTACATCGTAGGTACCCATTAAAAATTTTTCCATAAACTCTATTCCTCAAACAAATATTTTTTATTTTCCCAGACAGAACCTGGCGAAAACTTCATTGATGATATCGTCTGATACTGTCTCACCGATGATTTCTCCCAGCCTCTCATAAGCATTCTTCACATCCACTTCGATAAAATCCAGTGCCTCTCTTCTTTCCGACATATGAAGCGCATCGGTCAAAGACTTCACAGCCTGCTGCAAAAGTTCTATATGGCGCACATTATTTACCATCATGCTTTCTTTCTGGACTATTTCACCGCCATAAACCAGATCTTCCACAGCATCTTCTATCTCCGTTATTCCCTGCCCCTTCAAAAGTGACGCTTCGATCACCTGAGACGCTGGAAGCTTTGCAGAAATCTCTTCTATAGAAATGGCTTCTCCCAGATCCCGCTTATTGATCAGCACAAGACATTTTCTTTCCTTTAGAAATTCCATGATCTGCAGGTCTTCTTCCTCCAGTGACCGGCTACCGTCCAGAAGAAACAGAATAAAATCCGCCTGGTTAAAGGCTTCCTTTGATTTTTCTATTCCCATTTTTTCAACTTTGTCAGATGTTTCCCGGATCCCCGCAGTATCCACCAGATACACCGGAATATTCCGGATACTCAACACTTCTTCGATGGTATCACGTGTCGTACCTGGAATATCCGTCACGATAGCGCGTGTTTCCTTTAAAAGACCATTCATAAGAGACGATTTTCCTACGTTCGGCTTTCCTACGATGGCTATTTTTATTCCTTCTCGTATCATTTTTCCTGTAGATGATGTTTCGAGAAGTTTTTCTATCATATCCTGCGTTTCAACAATACTTTCTTCCAGCTTCTCATAGGTCATTTCTTCAATATCTTCATCAGGATAATCAATGTTCACCGTTATATCCACAAGAAGATCAAGAAGCTTCTGACGTATCTCCTCTACTTTTAATGAAAGTCTTCCCTCCAGCTGAGATACCGCTACATCAAAACTTTTATCCGTCTTCGCACGGATCATATCTATAACAGCTTCCGCCTGAGAAAGATCCAGACGACCATTGAGAAATGCACGTTTCGTAAATTCTCCCGGCTCCGCCAGTCTTGCTCCTTTTCGCAAAACAAGTGCCAGCGTTTTTCTCAGAGAAACCATACTTCCATGGCAGTTGATTTCCACCACATCTTCCGCTGTATAAGTTTTCGGACCTTTCATATAAACAGCCAGTACTTCATCTATTATTTGATTTTTTTCTTTATCTATTATTTTACCGTAGGTCATGCGACGGCTTGTAAAGGTATCCGTATCTCCATGAAATTCAAAGATTTCCTGTAAAATCGGCAGGGCCTCTTCTCCGCTGATACGAATGATCCCTATACCGCCTTCCCCATATGCTGTTGCTACTGCAGCAATTGTATCTTCCATAGGATTTCCCTCTTATATTAGAAATGCCCATACACAAATTGCAGAGTATGGGCATTCTTTCTCGTCTATTTTTTCAGTTCGATGATAACTCTCCGATACGGCTCTTCTCCTTCACTTCTCGTAATGATGTTCGGGTTTTTCTGTAAAGTCGCATGGATGATTTTTCTTTCATACGGATTCATCGGCTCAAGTCTGACGTATTTCTTCGTCTTGACCACCTTGGCAGCCAGGCGATTAGCCAGCTGTTCCAGCGTCTTCTGCCGTTTCGCTCTATAATTTTCCGCATCGATCACAACTTTTATATACTTTTCACTGTCCTTGTTCACTACAAGGCTGGTCAAATACTGGATCGCATCCAGAGTCTGTCCGCGCTTGCCAATGATCGTACCGGAATCTTTGCCGTCCATCTCCAGATAAACGATATCTTCTCCTGCTTTGGCATGGAAGTTCAGGGCAAGGCCCATTTTTTCTGTGATTTCCTTTAGAAACGCCAGAGCTTCGTGATTATCGATATCGTGAAGATCATCTTTATTTACTGGATCGATATCAAGATCCGGTGCAGTAAATTTTTCTTTCTTCTCTCTATTTCCGTTATGATTTCTTTTTTTATTTCTGTTTCCTTTATTGCGAGGTTTTTCTTCTGTTCTCGCTTCCTTCTCCGGGCCGCCCGAAACCGGGTTTTCCGCCTTTTCGGATTTCTTCTGTTCCAGCTTTTCTTTTTTCACAGGTTCCGCTGGTTTTTCTTCGACAGCCGGCTTTTTCTTTTCTACTCTTACTTTTGCCAGTTTCGAACCAATGCCAAAAAATCCTTTTGAAGGTTCTTCCAGAACAGTCACCTCAACTTCATCTCTGGAGAGTTTAAGGTCTATAAGCGCCAGTTTGACAGCTTCCTCAACATCAACGCCCCATTTTTCTGAGTAATCCATTTCCGTTTCCTCCAAAATCTGCATTGAGATTTATTTTTTCTTTGCTTTTTCCATTAATCTTTTTTCTTCTGCTTCCCGTTTCATCTTCTTGCGAACAGAATTCAGATGAATATTAAATCCGATCTGCATGATCTGGCTCACTGCCCAGTACAAAGCAAGTCCTGACGGAAACGATCTAGCCATCCACAGAATCATGACCGGGAAAATGTATTTCATCATTTTCATGCTTCCAGCCATCTGGTTATTGGCATCCGTTCCGCTTGATAAAGCCTGCGTCATAGAAAACGAAATAAATGTTGCAACACCTGCTATGATTGGCAGGATCCATCTATCAGGCTGACTCAGGTCTGCGATCCATGCAAAGGATTCATGGAAAGCAAAAATCATGCTGTCGTCTGTGATGTACTGCATCGGATTTCGCAGTAAAGCAAAAAGCCCCATGATGATCGGCATCTGGATCAGCATCGGCAGACATCCGCCCATCGGGTTGAATTTTTCTTCCTTGTACAATTCTGCCATCTTGATATTGAGTGTTTCTTTATCATTGGCATACTTGTTCTGCAGTGCCTGCATCTTAGGCTGTACCTCTGCCATTCTTGCAGTCGATTTCGTCTGCTTTATGTACAGAGGATAGAGACAAAGCTTTACGATCAAAGTAAATATAATGATCGTCAACCCGTAGTTCTGAACGAATCCGTACAGCAGGTTAAGCAGCATCCCTAAAGGTTTCGCTATAACACCTAAAATTGTATACATTAATTGATTCCCTCCTATTTTAAAGGATCATACCCCCCGGGATTAAAAGGATGGCATTTGAGTAATCTTCGAATACCGAGATAACTTCCTTTAAAAAATCCATACTTTTCTAACGCTTGAATAAAATAAGTGGAACAAGTAGGATAAAATCTGCATGTTTTCGGAAAGAGCGGAGAAACGAAAATCTGATACCCTCTTATGAGCAGGATCATGATTTTTTTCATAACGAATCACCTCTTTTGAAACATTTTCGCTTTATGCAAAGCACGCTTCATGGATTTTCCAACGTCAAACGCCTTCTGGCCGTTGATCGTGCTGCGGGCGATAAAAATCATGTCGTAACCTTCTTTTATTTCACCCTTCCAAATACGGTAGTTTTCCTTCATGAGCCGTCTGGCTCTGTTTCTCTCTACACTGTTTCCTACTTTTTTGCTTGCTAAAAATGCCGTTCTGTTGTAAGAAAGATCGTTCTTTCTGTAAAAAAATACAATATATCGTTCCCCTATCGATCTGCCTTTCCGGTAAATCGCGGTAAAATCATCTTTTCTTCTCAGTACTTCCTTTTTTAGCATAATCTCCCTAAATTATCCGTCTTGAAACAAAAAGACCACAGGTGCGGTCTCTATGCGGATAAAACTTTTCTACCTCTTTGTCTTCTTCTCTTTAAAACATTTCTGCCATTCTTTGTTCTCATTCTCTTGCGGAATCCATGTTCCTTCTTTCTCTGTCTTGTTTTCGGCTGATATGTCATTTTCATAGACCGGTTCCTCCTTTTCTAAATTTAAGTGAACTCGTGCAACTCTGAATTTCAACTTGCACATATGCTTATCTATTATACCGTTGAAAAAAGGACATGTCAAACCTTTTTCCTTAGAAACACTGTGAAATCGAAGTAAAAACCCTTACAGAAGGTGTTTATGGACATACCTGTGAAAACTTTGCACAATTTTATCCACAACCGGTGGATAACTCACCCCTTTTTATATTTTTTCAACATTTAAAAATTACCTATTGCCTGTGGATAACTTTGTTTGTTATGATATAATCACTTTGTAGGAAAAGGTGTATGCAATGCGAAAAAAAATCGAAGAAAAAAAATGGAGAGATATTCTCTCTGATATCAGTGAAAATGTTACGGAGGTCAGCTATCGTTCCTGGTTTGCTCCTCTCGTTCCAATGGAAATCGACGAAGATGCAGCCGTTATCTACTTCGCCACATCAAAAAAGCAGATCATGGAAGTACTGGAGATGCGCTATATTCCAGTATTTGAACGTGCTGTAGAATCCGTTTATCACAAAAAATATAAAGTCGTTGTAAAAAACAAAACAGAATCTGAGATCCAGCAGCAGCTGAACATGGGGACCACTCAGATCCCTTCCGGAAACAACCCTGCTTCCGCGCATACTTCCGGAAAACCTCCGATCAGTACGCCGAAGCCGAAGGCTCCGCCTTTGCAGGAAGAGAATGAACTGAAAGAAGAATATTTTTTAAATCCACAGTATAATTTTGACAATTTCATCGTAGGAGAAAATAATAAATACGCGCATGCTGTAGCCTACGCTGTAGCCGAATCACCTGCTTCCACCTACAATCCTCTTTTTATTTACGGTGGATCAGGACTTGGAAAAACACATTTGATGCACGCCATAGGTCACTACATACTGGAACACAATCCGAATATGAACGTTCTTTATGTTTCCTCGGAAATGTTCACATCAGAACTGATCAAAGCACTTCAGGATCCAAAGAATTCCTCCGGTATGATGACCCGCTTTAAAAACAAATACCGCAGTGCCGATGTTCTTTTGATTGACGATATTCAATTTCTGGAAGGAAAAGAATCCACACAGACTGAATTTTTCCATACATTTAATGAACTGCACGATTCAGGAAAGCAGATCGTCATCTCCAGCGACCGTCATCCCAGCAAGCTGCGTGAACTGGACGACCGGCTGCGCTCTCGTTTCCAGTGGAACATCGTAGCGGATATCAAACCGCCTGACTATGAAACACGAGTAGCGATCCTTCGAAAAAAAGCCGAGCTGGAAAATGTGGAAATAGACAATGATTTTTTGGATGTCATCGACCTGATCGCAGAAAAAGTAAAGTTCAATATCCGTGAACTGGAGAGTGCTCTCAGCAGGATCATCAGTTATTCCACCCTTTTTCACGAACATATCGATGTGAAGTACGCACGAAAAAATCTCAACGATATCTTCTCAACGAGGGACTTTAATATAAACTGCGAAACCATAAAAAAAGCAGTCTGTAAGAAATACGGGATCAAGCTTGCCGATATTGAATCTTCCAAGCGGAAGCGTGAATTTTCACATCCACGGCAGATTGCTATGTATCTTTGCAGAGAAATGACCGACAGTTCCCTTCCGAAGATAGGAGAATACTTCGGCGGACGTGATCATACCACTGTGCTTCACGCTTACGATAAAATAGCATCGGAAATCAAGAATAACGAAATTTTAGCCGACGAGATTCACCAGCTGAAGGAAGACATCGAATAACTCTTTTATCCACACTCGCTGTTTCTAAAAAAAACAAACTTTCAACAGCTTTCTAAGAACAAAAAAACGAGTGTTCGCAGAGATCAGGAGAGTTATCCACAATTTCCACAGCCCCTACTACTATTACTACTATAAATTTATATAAATATAATAAGGCTTCGCCGGCTCCCTTTGCCCCGGCAGTCTGGAGGAAATTATGAAAATCACATGTAACCAACAAATCTTATCTAAAACATTGAACACAGTTTCAAAAGCCGTTTCCACAAGAACAACTCTCCCTGTCCTGAAAGGGATCCTTCTGGAAGCAAAAGAAGATGGTACCCTTACTCTGACTGCATCTGATCTTGAGATAAGCATCCAGAAAACCATCTCTGTCAATGTAGAAGAACCGGGTTCTGCTGTTGTTGTTTCAAAATTATTCGGAGATATCATCCGAAAACTTCCAAATGAAGAAATTCTACTGGAACAGGCAGAAGACGGCAGCATTCTGATCCGCACCCATTCATCTGAATTCACGGTAGTAAGCCTGCCGGTAGATGAATTTCCGAAAATAGGAGATCAGGAAGAAGAAAGAGAGCATCTGATATTCGATGCTGAAATTTTCAAAGATATGGTGAAGCAGACATCCTTTGCAGCCAGCGTCGATGAATCAAAAGGAGTACTCGTAGGTGTTCTTACTGAAATACATCCGCAAAGCGTTTCTATGGTGGCACTGGATGGATACCGGCTGGCTGTTTCTACAGAGAAGATGAACAGTGGACAGGAAAATCACTTTATCATTTCTGCAAAAATAATAAATGAGATAAGCAAGATCATTGCAGAAGACGGCGATGCGGAAGAAGTGGAAATTTACCTTGGAAAAAAGAAAGCTACATTCCGGATCGATACGACGGAGATCGTGCTGCGCCTCATGGAAGGAGAATACATCAAGTATAGAGATATCATGCCGACTCAGAGTACGACGGATATCGTCATCGGAAGAGCGATTTTACAGGAGAGCATCGAGCGTGCTTCCCTTCTGGCAAGAGAAGGAAAGAATAATCTGATAAAAATGACCATAAAGAATAATCTTCTTACTATCACTTCACGGTCGGAAGAAGGTAACGTAAAAGAAGAAATCATCATGGAAAAAGAAGGAGAAGATCTGGAAATAGGATTTAATTCAAAATTTGTGATCGATGTATTGAAAGTGATAGATGATGATGAGATATCCATGCATTTCCTGACAGGAACATCTCCATGCATGGTAAAACCGGTCAGCGGCGATGCATATGAATACCTGATCCTGCCGGTACGGATCCCGACTATGTAAGATCATGTATATCAAAGAGATAACACTAAAAGATTTTCGTAATTATAAAGACCTTCATACTTCCTTTCATCCAAGGGTTAATATTTTCCTGGGAAAAAATGCACAGGGAAAAACCAACCTGCTGGAAGGGATCTATTTGAATGCTATGGCAAGATCTTTTAAAACCACGCGAGATAAGGATCTCATACGCTTTGGCGAGGAATTTTGCAGGATCCATACAGTATCGAAAGCTTTCGATGAAGAAATGGAAACGGAGATCCTGATAACAAAAGAAGGAAAAAAGATCATCAAAATAGACGGAGTAAAGGCTTCAAAGACTTCTCAGCTCCTGGAAAGGATATACATCGTTATTTTTTCACCTGAAGATCTGAAAATCGTAAAGGATGAACCTGAAAAAAGAAGAAGATTCATCGACCGGGAGCTTTGTCAGATAAAGCCGGGATATTACAGCGATCTGAGCAGCTATAAAAAAGTGCTGAAACAGCGGAATATGTATTTAAAAGAACGGGAAATAGATACATCGGTACTGGATATATGGGATTATGAACTGGCAAGATACGGCAGCAGGATCATTAGACGACGGGAAGAATTTATCAAGAAGATCAGCGAGATAAGCAGCGATATCCACCAGCGGATCTCCGGTGGACTGGAAAATATTATAATCCATTATGAGGCTAATGTTCCCTATTCGGGTTGGGAGACGACGGAATTAGAATTTTATAAGATCCTGGAAAATTCCAGAGAAGACGATATCCGAAATAGAACGACAGGTCACGGACCTCACAAAGATGATTTAAAAATAGAGGCTGACGGTATAGATCTGAGAAAATTTGGGTCCCAGGGACAGCAGAGGACAGCTGCTCTTTCTTTAAAACTTTCGGAAATAAGGCTGATAGAAGCAGAGACAGGAGAGAAACCGATCCTTCTTTTAGACGATGTATTATCAGAACTGGATAATGAGAGACAGAGTTATCTGATCAGTTCCCTTGGAGAAAATCAAATGTTTATTACGACAGCCGATATTTCAGGGAAAGTGATCCGATCTATGCCGGAGGGAAAGGTATTTAAAATAGAAAAAGGAACTGTAGAAATAGAAATATAAAGTGAGGTTAAGTATATATAGCAGAAAAATTCTGCTTTTTGATGTAAAAATCGTCGATTTCGGCGATTTTTTAATAAGAAATGGGACTTCGAGTCCAAAATGTATAAAAACTTGTGTAAATGAAAAAATCGTGCTACAATAAAGGTTGCTAATGAAAGGAGAATTGGAGAATGGCGAAAGACGAAAAGCTCCAGCAGTATGGCGCGGAGCAGATACAGGTATTAGAAGGTCTTGAAGCTGTAAGAAAAAGACCCGGTATGTACATCGGAAGTACAGGTTCCAGGGGTCTTCACCATCTGGTGTATGAAGTGGTAGACAACAGTATCGACGAAGCTCTTGCTGGATTTTGCAGCACGATCCATGTAACGATACACAAAGATAATTCCATCACTGTAGAAGATGACGGAAGAGGTATGCCGGTAGATAAACATCCGAAGCTGGGCATACCGGCAGTAGAGGTGATCCATACCGTTTTGCATGCCGGAGGTAAATTCGGTGGCGGAGGATATAAAGTATCCGGAGGACTTCACGGGGTAGGTGCATCGGTCGTAAATGCCCTTTCCACTCACATGGAGGTTGAAGTAAAAAGAAACGGTAAAATATATAAACAGGAATACGAAAAAGGGAAGACCGTTACTCCGCTGACGGAGATAGGGACTTCGAAACATACGGGATCTAAGAGCACGTTCTGGCCTGATCCTGAAATTTTTGATGAAACGGAATATGATTTTGAGACACTGGAACGTCGTCTGCGTGAAATGGCATTCCTTAACAAAGGAATCAGGATCACACTGACAGACGAACGGGAAGGAAAAGAAAAAAACGAAGAATTCCATTACGAAGGAGGTCTTCGTGAATTTGTACTGCACCTGAATAAAAATAAAGAAGCACTTCACGATAATGTGATTTATTTTGAAGTGATGGATAAGGACAAGGAAGTTGAAGTAGCGATGCAGTATACGGATCGCTACAATGAAATGCTTCTCTCTTATGCAAACAATATCAACACGACAGAAGGGGGTTTCCACATGGTGGGATTCAAAACAGCTCTGACTCGTGTATTCAATGACTATGCTAAGAGAAATAAATTCCTCAAAGGAGATGACAGTTTGTCAGGTGAGGATATTCGTGAAGGACTGACAGCTATCGTTTCTGTCAAGCTGACAGAGCCGCAGTTTGAGGGACAGACAAAGACAAAGCTTGGAAACAGTGAAATGAGAGGCTTTGTTGAAAGTGCCACATCTGAAAATGTACTGGCATTCCTGGAGGAAAATCCGACGCAGGCCAAGATCATTTTAGACAAGTGCATGCGTGCGGCAAGAGCCAGAGAAGCAGCCAGAAAAGCCAGAGAACTGACGAGAAGAAAGAGCGTTTTAGATGGTGTTTCCATGCCTGGTAAACTGGCAGACTGCTCGGAAAAAGATCCGAGTCTTTCGGAAATATTCCTGGTCGAAGGTGACTCCGCCGGAGGCAGCGCCAAGCAGGGTCGTGACCGTTTGCGTCAGGCAGTCCTTCCGCTTAGAGGAAAGATCCTGAACGTTGAAAAAGCAAGGCTCGATCGTATCTTAAATTCGGATGAGATAAAGAATATGATAACAGCATTCGGCTGCAATATAGGAGCTGACTTTGACGAGTCCAAGCTGCGGTATCACAAGATCATTATCATGACCGATGCCGATGTGGACGGGGCACATATCCGGACACTTCTGCTGACATTCTTCTATCGCTATATGACACCGCTCATTGAGAAGGGGTATGTTTATGCTGCACAGCCGCCGCTTTTCCAGGTAAAGAAAGGCAAGGAAGTGTACTATACGTATTCTGATAAAGAGCAGGAAAAGCTGATGAAGGAACTGGCGGACAAGCCTGGTAAAGCTGATATACAGCGGTATAAAGGTCTGGGTGAAATGGACTTCCATCAGCTGTGGGAGACAACTATGGATTATAACAGCAGAACGCTGGTACAGATCACATTGGATGATGCGACAGCAGCCGATGAGATCTTTACGACACTGATGGGAGACAAGGTGCAGCCGAGAAGAAAATTCATTGAAGAAAACGCTGCGCTGGCAACACTGGATGTATAGATGGGAGGAGTTTGAATAGATGAGTAACCTGATTGAAGATCAGAAAATGATACAGCATGAGATCCATGACGAAATGAAGAACTCCTACATCGATTACGCCATGAGTGTAATCGTCGGAAGAGCGCTTCCTGACGTTCGGGACGGACTCAAGCCGGTACACAGAAGAATCCTTTACGGAATGAGCGGTCTCGGCGTTACGCCGGACAAGCCGTTCAAGAAATCGGCGCGTATCGTCGGTGAAGTAATGGGTAAATATCACCCTCATGGTGACAGCTCCATTTACGATGCCATGGTACGTCTGGCACAGGATTTCTCAACGCGTTACATGCTGGTAGACGGTCACGGAAACTTTGGTTCAGTGGACGGCGACGGCGCTGCTGCAATGCGTTATACAGAAGCGAGAATGTCTCCGTTCTCACTGGAGATGATCCGCGATATAGATAAAGATACCGTAGATTTTATGCCGAACTTCGATGAAGAAGAAAAGGAACCCGTCGTTCTTCCGGCAAGGTTCCCTAATCTTTTAGTAAACGGCAGTAACGGTATTGCAGTCGGAATGGCTACATCCATTCCGCCGCACAACTTAGGGGAAGTCATCGATGCTACAGTCAAGATGATAGATGATGAAAACTGCACGGTAGATGACCTGATCGATATCGTTCAGGGACCGGACTTCCCTACCGGTGCACAGATCCTTGGCAAAAAGGGAGCGAGAGAAGCTTACCGCACAGGTCAGGGCAAGGTTTTAGTGCGTGCAGTCGCTAACATTGAAGAAACAGAACGTGGCAAATCTCAGATCATTATCACTGAGATCCCATTCCAGGTCAACAAGGCCAGACTCCTGGAAAAGATCGGCGAGCTGGTCAAGGACAAGAGAATAGAAGGCATCAGTGCTATTCGTGATGAATCCAACCGTAACGGCATGCGTATCGTCATCGAGCTGAAACGTGACGCCAACCCTCGGATCACGCTGAATCGCCTTTACAAGCATACACAGCTGCAGGAAAATTACAGCATGATCATGATCGCGCTTGTAGACGGGCAGCCTAGACTCCTGAATCTCTATCAGATCCTTGAAGAATATCTGAAACATCAGAAGGAAGTCGTTACAAGAAGAACGATTTTCGATCTGAAAAAGGCAGAAGCAAGAGCCCATATTTTAGAGGGATTGCGGATCGCTCTGGATAACATCGACGAGATCATCAAGATCATCCGTTCCAGCTATAATGATGCAAAGGGAAAGCTGATGGATCGCTTCGGTCTTTCGGAGATACAGGCACAGGCTATTTTAGATATGCGTCTTGCCAGACTGCAGGGTTTGGAACGCGAAAAAATAGAAAGTGAATATGAAGAACTTTGCAAGAGGATCGCTTACTATAAGGAACTGCTGGCTGATGAAAAGAAGCTTATGGGAGTTGTAAAGGACGAGCTTCTGGAAATCAAGGAAAAATGGGGCGACGAAAGAAGAACCAAGATCACGGCAGCAGCAGATGAGATGGATGACGAAGACCTGATCGAAGAAAAACAGGTTGCCATCACCCTCACCCATCTGGGTTATCTGAAGCGTGTCTCTGCTGATACGTATAAGACACAGAAGCGTGGTGGAAAGGGAATCACAGGATTGACGACGCGTGAAAACGACTTTGTGACCAACCTGATCATGACATCTACCCACGACAATCTGATGTTCTTTACTAATACAGGAAAAGCACATAAGATAAAAGCTTATGAAATCCCGGAAGCGACCAGAACAGCCAAGGGAACTCCTGCTATCAACTTCCTGAACCTGATGCAGCGTGAGAGGATAACAACCGTTATTCCGTTCAAGGATTTCCGGGATGATAAATATCTGATTGCAGTGACGAAAAACGGTACTATCAAGAAAACGGCTATGTCCCAGTTTGATACAAATAGAAAGACCGGTCTGATCGCTATCAACTTAAAGGACGGAGACGAACTGGTTGCTATCAAACAGACGACCGGAAACGATAAAGTCATCATCATCACTAAGAATGGCAAGTGTATCAGCTTCTCCGAAGACGATGTACGTCCGATGGGAAGGATCGCCGGAGGCGTGAGAGCCATTAAACTGGAGGATGACGATGAAGTAGTATCAATGGAACTGGTACAGCCGGATGAAGAATTGCTGGTAGTAACTACAAATGGTTACGGCAAGCGGACTCCGGTCAAGGAATACAAGGTACAGGCAAGAGGCGGCAAAGGACTTCTTACTTACGACAAGAGCAAGTTCAAGAAGACAGGTCCTCTTGTAGGAGCTATCGTTGTCGATGATGATGATGAAGTTCTGCTGATCAATTCAGAAGGCACTATCATCCGCATCAAAGCAAGCGAAGTTTCCAAGCTGGGAAGAGCGACCCAGGGAGTAAAGATCATGCGGACTGATGAAGATACCAACATCATTTCTATCGCTAAAGTGATCAACGAAGAGGAACATGCAGAAGATGCGAAAAAAGCCTTAGAAAAAAATGCAAAAGAAAAAGCAAAAAAAGAAGATGATGGATCCGAACAGACGACTTTGGATCTCTAAAAAATAACAAAAAGAGGAAGAAAGCATGAAACGAGTTTTTTCGGGCGTACAGCCTACAGGCAACATCCATATAGGAAATTATTTGGGAGCACTCAGACAGTTCGTAGAACTGCAGGAAGAAAATGAATGTATCTACTGCATCGTAGATCTCCATTCCATCACGGTACCGCAGGATCCTAAAGAACTGCGCAAGCATATTCTAGATGTGGCGGCTCTTTATCTGGCTATAGGTATCGATCCTAAGAAATCTATCGTGTTCGTGCAGTCGGATGTAAGCGGCCATGCGGAACTTTCCTGGATCCTTACATGTAATTCTTATACTGGAGAACTTTCCAGAATGACGCAGTTTAAGGATAAGAGCAAGGGTAAGGAATCTGCACCGACAGGATTATTCACTTATCCGATCCTTATGGCAGCAGATATTCTGCTCTACGATACAGATATCGTTCCGGTAGGAAATGATCAGAAGCAGCATATTGAGATCTGTCGTGATATAGCAATGCGTGTCAATAATAAGTACAAGGATACCTTTGTGATCCCGGATGGAAGGTTTTTAAAATCGGGAGCACGCATCATGTCGCTTGATGATCCAACCTCCAAGATGAGCAAGAGTGCAGAAAATATCCACAGCCGTATTTCCCTGCTGGATGAGGATAGCAAGATCAAGAAATCCATCATGCGTGCGACTACGGACTCTGACGGCGAGATTCGCTTCGATCCGGAAAACAAGCCGGGCGTCAGCAACCTGCTGAGCATTTACAGTGCATTCTCCGGTGAATCCATCGATGATATCGTAGCGAAATACGCTGACTGCGGTTATGGAGATTTCAAAAAAGATCTTGTTGGAATCACACAGGAAGCTGTTGCTCCCATCAAACAGAATTTCAATGAGATCCGTGAATCGGACGAACTGAAAGCCATTCTGCGTGACGGCGCAGAAAAGGCGAATACTATAGCAGAAAAGACCATGAAGAGAGTAAAGGATCATTTCGGACTGGGTTTTTAGGACAAATTTAGAATATAAGCGGCATTTAAATTCCGGATGGGTTTCAGATGTCGCTTTTGAAATAGTAGGAGATACTATGAAAAAATTGCTGGTAATTGGCAGAGAAGGAAGACTTATAAAATATGCTCCGGAGCCGGATAAGCTCAAAGAGTATGATATTGTCTATGCTCCGGTGGGAGCACGGGATGAGGAACTTCTCACAAAAGGCAAGGACGCTGACTTTGTTCTGGTGGATGCTATCGGGAGCATATCGGGAAACGTGATCCAGCAAATGACAAATTTGAAGCTGATCCACTCAGAAGGTGTCGGGTATCAAGGTGTGGATCTCGATGCTGCAAAGGAATGCGATGTTTACGTATGTAACTGTAAAGGAATGAACGCTTCCGCTGTGGCGGAGCATGCGGTGCTCCTGATGCTGGGAGTGCTGCGGGACGTCTGCGGCGGAGACCGGAGCGTCCGGACGGGAAGACAGATCGAAACTAAGGAAAAATATATGATCGAGGGAAGTCTCACAGAGCTTTCTGAATGTACAGTCGGTCTGGTTGGTTTCGGAGATATTGCAAAGGCGACCGCAAAGCTTTTGCAGGCATTCGGTGCAAAGGTGGTCTATACGAAGAAGTCCCCTGCTCCGCCGGATGTAGAAACACGTTATGGAGTATCGTTTTTGCCGCAGGATGAACTTTTAGCAGTCAGCGATATCGTCAGTCTGCACGCACCCGTCAACGATGAAACTCGCTATATGGTGGACGCTTCGTTTTTGGAAAAGATGAAAGATACGGCGTATCTCATCAATACTTCCCGTGGAGAACTGGTGGACAGCAAAGCGCTAGTTGCTGCTCTGGAATCAGGGAGCATCGCAGGCGCCGGGCTGGATACCATCGACGGCGAGCCGGTCAAATCCGACAATCCCCTTCTGCAGACTTCAGAAGAAGCAGGCAGAAAGCTGCTTCTCAGCTGCCACATCGGCGGCATCACCCGCGCCTCCTTCAGCCGCGGATACGCTATGATCCTGGAAGCTATAGAAAAAGTCAGCCGCGGCGAAATACCGGATAATATTGTGGGGTAAAGATGTCATTTGTTATCTGCATTAAAGTGTAATCAGCATATATTGCAAAATCTTCGTTTACACGGAAAAATATGAAGAATCGGGAGTTTTCAGAGATTTCGGGGCGACAGCAATTTGCAAAATCTTTATTTGACAGATTTTCTGACTAAAAACGAGAATCTCACCGAATCATATGAAGCAATTCAAGATTCATTTCCTTATATGCT
>NZ_JACRWC010000050.1 GCF_014306095.1 Lentihominibacter faecis | reverse complement strand
GTATGCATGCAATAGATAAGTTAATTGTCTCCGGAGGCAGGATGAGTTATAATCAGGGGAGAAGGGATAATGAACCGAATAAAGACTTTGCAGGAACTCAATCTGCTGGACCGATTTTTGTTTTCAGAAGTAATGGCGGATAATGAAATCCTGGAGGATGTGCTGGAAATCATCCTTGGGCATCCTGTGCCGCTGAAGGATAAGGCACAGGCAGAAAAGGAGCTCCGAAGAACGCCGCAGAATAAGAGCGTATATTTCGATGTGTACGGTGAGGATATTAGGGATGTAGCGTATGATTTGGAAGTCCAGCAAAAGAATACGAAGGATCTGCCGAAACGGACCAGATACTATAATGGGATGATCGATCTGAACATGCTGCATCCGGGAGAGGATTACAGCCAGCTCAAGGATGCGTATGTGATCATGATCATGCCGTTCGACCTTTTTGGAGAAGGGAAGTATAAGTACACCTTCCACATGAGCTGTGACGAGATCCCGGGGTTGAAGCTGTATGATGGAGCGACCAGGATCTTTCTCAACACCCACGGAACGGATGGAAAGGGAGTCAGTGAAGAACTGATCCAGCTGTTGAGATACTTTGAGCAGACGACATGGGAGAATGCAGCAGGAAGTCATAGCAGGAAGATTGAAAAACTGCAGAAACGAGTGGAAGAAATCAAACAGAATGAGGAAGTGGGGATCAGGTATATGAATGCATTTGAAGAGAAGATGTGGGAGAGGCGCGAAGGCGAAATGATCGGCGAGAAGCGCGGCAAGAAAATCGGCGAGAGAATAGGCGAGAAACGCGGCGAAGAGCGCGGTCGAAAAGAAGGTGTGGCGCAGGGAGAGAAAATTAAACAGCGGGAAATTGCTCGCAAGATGGTGGAGAAGAATCTTGATTTTATGCTGATCAAAGAGATGACCGGTCTCACCGAGCAGGAGCTGAACACGCTAAAGAAGAAAAATCAAAGTCGGAATAAGTGTAATAGCAATCATATTTTCTAATGGAAAAAAGCAGAGCAATATTTTGAGGGGTTCCCTCATTTTGTAAAAAAGTGCCCTGCTTTTTATTTGAAAGAAATGACAAGTAGCTTCTTCTAAGATTATTTTTAGCGAATCGGAATCGCAGGCCGAAGTTTCTGTACCAGCAGTGCCCCCACGATGATCTTAGCCGCATCTCCCGGCAGAAACGGGATGACGCAGGAAATCAGGGCCGCACCAAGACCTGTTCCGGTACTGATCATAAACCAGGCTGTTCCCAGTGCATAGCAGGCGGCCAGCCCTGCGATCATAGCCAGGATGATGTCGATAAAGCGCGATGTGGAAGATTTCGCACTTCTTTGTCCGGAATCTGTTCCGGTTTTCGTGAAAACCAGTTCTACAAGCAGTCCTGTCAAAAATGCGGCGGCAAGATAGCCGATGATATAGCCTCCGGTCGGCCCGGCGAGAACTCCAAGTCCGCCTTTGAACCCTGCAAATACAGGGACGCCTACTGCTCCAAGCAGGATATATACGATCAGGCTGATGGATCCGTATTTTTTACCGAGGATCCCGCCCGTGAGGAATACACCCAATGTTGCCAGATTGATGGGAACCGGCGTAAATCCAAGAGGGATTGTAATAAAGGAGCAGATCGCCATGAGGGCGGCGAAGATCCCGCATAGTACGAGTGCTGTTGTTTTTGAATATCTTTTTTGTTCTGTCTGATGCATGTTTGTTTTTCCTTTCGTTAAATCCGGATCGAAATTTCACCGGAAACCAGCTTTTCCTGATGTCCGTCAGCATAAAGCACGATCAACCCGCCATCATCTGCGATGTCCAGTACACGGGCGGGAACTCCCGTTATCTCATCTTCCGGGTTGACTTTGTAGCGACCTTGATAAACAGTAACGGTTTTACCGATCACCAGACTTTTTTCCTTATATGCCGGCAGGAAGGATGCGCTGTCAAGATCTTCGATATATCCCAGAGCCTGTGTGATGGTTTCTGCGGCCAGGGCGGATTTGGAATAAGTCCCTTCCGCAGCTCCGGCGGTAGCGAGCAGCTCTGCCGGAAAATCTTTTACCGTCGTATTGATACCGATCCCAAGGATGAGGTGTTCGATCTGTCCTGTTTCAAAGTCAGAGATGCCTTCCGTCAGGATACCGCAGACTTTTTTTCCATCGATATAAACGTCGTTGACCCATTTGATCTTCGATTCCAGTCCGCAGACCTTCTCGATGGCGTTCGCGACAGCTACGGCGGCAGCCGATGTGACGAGAACAGATTTGCTCACATCAAAATCAGGTTTGATGACAATACTCAAGTAGATCCCTTCGCGTGGAGAGAAAAAACTTCGACCGAGCCGGCCTCTTCCGCTGGTCTGCTGTTTTGCTAAAACGACCGTACCGTGAGGTGCGCCATCCATCGCCAGCTGCCTGGCTTTTAAATTGGTAGAGTCAATGGTATCGTAAATATGTAAATCCAGGTTTTTGTACCGTGTGGGCAGACATGCTCTCAGGCTGTCTTCTGTGATGGTCCAGCTGTCGGACATAAGCATATAGCCGCGATTGGTGACCGCTTCAATAGGATGTCCTTCTTCCCGTAAGGCCTTGATCGCTTTCCAGACGGTCGTGCGAGATACGCTTAACTTGTTGGAAAGCTCTTCACCGGAGAGAAATGCGCCTTCACTATTTTGCAGCGCCTGTAAAACTGCATCTTTTGTTGCCATAGTGACCTCCTTCCAGGATTGCTTCTGAAATGCAATTTGATTGTAGACTATGGCATGCGGATTGTCAACCTGTATAAGGAGGCTTCTATTGTTCCATAGAAGCGTTGATAAGCTGGCAGTATTTAAAACCGTCTTCTTCATATGTATCAAAAATCCCTGTAACCGTAATCTCCTCTCCCTCTTTCGGATAATCATCCGGATAAGTATGCTCTCCGGCAAGCACGAATTCCAGCCCCTGGGTACAGCAAGCCAGCGCATCTTGAATGATGCAGGCATAATACGTTTCCCGCTGTCGGGATCTTCTGAAATAGCGAACTGCCCCCGCATCGTGACGGTTCTTCCGTTGTAATCCTCTGGTGTACACATCATATTATAAACTTCTGAATACACCATGGTACTGCTCAGCTTTGTCAGATCAAGCGGCTGGTCTTTTGATGCCGTATTTTCTGAAACGGAAGCTTCTGACGGTGAGTCAGCCGTTTCCTTTGCCCGACACCCTGATAAGAACAAAATCATTACCAATATCAATATTAAAATCAAGTTTTTTTTCATATCCGTCATCCTTTCCAAATCGATCCGATCCCGTAAAAAAGAAAAAACACAATGATCTGGATCGCTACGATCGTGGCTCCGACAGGTGTTCCGGCCAAAATAGAAACCAGGATGCCGGCAATCGCACAGACTACCGACACTACTGACGCACAAATCGTTACGGAGAAAAAACTCCGGCAAACACGCATAGCAGACAGGGCGGGGAACACGACAAGCGCTGAAATAAGCAGTGATCCCACCAGGTTCATAGCAAGAACGATCACTACCGCTATCAGGACTGCGATGAGAAAATGATACAGTTCTACCTTGATCCCTGTCGCTTTGGCGAAAGATTCATCAAATGTCACAGCAAATATTTTGTGATACAGGAACACAAAGACGATCACAATGCACAGCGACAGTATCATAGAAAGCCATACTTCCGTTAAGGTCAGAGTCAAAATCGAAGTCGATCCAAATAAAGTCGTGCAGACATCGCCGGAGACATTGGCGGAAGAGGAAAATACATTCATCAGTAAATAGCCGACAGCCAGTGCACCCACAGAAACCATAGCGATCGCAGCATCACCTCGTATTCTTGAGCCCTGCCCGGTGCGCAGAAGAAGTACGGCGCAGGCTACCGTAATACACAGAACCAGCGGCATTTCATTTGTCATCTGAAATACTGCGGCAACGGCCATTGCGCCAAATGCCACATGCGAGAGTCCGTCCCCGATAAACGAAAATCGTTTTAACACCAGAGTAACGCCCAGAAGCGAGGAGCAGAATGCGATCAATACCCCCACGATCAGTGCGTACCGAACAAAGGGATAATGAAAATACAGGATCATTTTATCCAGAAGCATTCCCATTACAGCTCACCTCCCGTTTTCACGGCATGGATGGAGGGGACACCGACTCGCAGAATGTGTGTTGCATACCTTTTCGTAAGATCCAGATCGTGAGAGATCATAAGGATCGTGATGCCGTATTGGCGATTCAGACGATAGATCGTTCGATACATATCTGCTGATGCCTTGGGATCCAGCCCGGAAACCGGTTCGTCCAGCACCATCATTTTTTTCGTGGCGCAGAGGGCCCGGGCCAGCAGAACACGCTGCTGCTGGCCTCCGGAAAGCTCTCTGTAGCAGTTTCGAGAGAAACGATCCATGCCTACTTCCTGCAAAGCTTTCTGCGCACGTTTTTTTTCTTTTCGGGTATAAAAGGGACGGATGCCACATGTTCCCTGAAAGCCGGACAACACGATCTCCAGTACGGATGCCGGGAAATCCTTTTGCAGAACGGTCTGCTGCGGCAGGTATCCGATTTCGTTTGCGTGCAGGCCATCGCCCAGATGGATCTCGCCTTTTAAAGGTTTCTGCAGTCCCAGGATCGTTTTCATTAATGTAGTCTTGCCGGAGCCGTTTTCTCCTGCGATGCAGATATAATTTCCTGCATGTACTTCAAAATCGATATTGTGCAATACTACTTTTGAGCCGTATCCAACTGCGACATTTCGACAGATGAGCTGTGCCATAGTACGCCTCCTGCTAATTTAATGCTTTCTGTAATACGCTAAGATTTTCTTCCATAACAGAAAGATAGGATTTGCCATCCTTCACATCCTGAGCTGTAGTAGACTGCATGGAGTCTATGGTCAGGATCTGCTGCGTTTTCTTCTTTGTATTAGAAATCACAGATTTGGCGATTTTGTGATCGCTGCCTTCGATCGTCATGACGTATGGAAGCTTTTCTTCGTCTACTTTGTTTGCCAGGAACGTGATTGTTTTAAAACTTGCTTCCGTTTCTGCAGAACATCCCTTGAAGGCTGCATAGTATTTCAATCCATAGTCATCTGCCAGGTAACGGAATGGAAAGCGATCTGCGAATAAAAGAGTTTTTCTCTTCGCATGCTCGACCGTATCCTGGTATTCCTTATCCAGTCCTGTCAATTCTTCTTTGTAAGCAGTCGCATTGTCTTCATACTCGGTTTTGTTGGAAGGATCCAGTTTTTTCAACTGATCTGCGATAGCCTGTGTACAAACCTCTGCGTTGCGCAGCGAAAGCCAGATATGTTCATCCTGTTCCGGCTCCTCTGATTCCGCTTCCTCCCCTTCGTGTTCATGTTCATCCTCGGACTGCATGCCTTCGACTTCCTCCTCTTCCTTGACGGAATCTCCCAGTGCGTCCATCAGATTGATTTCCACACGGTTTTTATTGGTTTTACTCTTCAGGGCATCTTCGACCCACTCATCGGATTCACCGCCCACGTAAATAAACAGATCACAACTGGCGATTTTCTCGAGATCTTCCGCAGTCGGCTGATAGCTGTGCAGATCCACACCATCGTCCAGAAGCATCGTAAGCTCCGCATCTTCTGCACGATCTCCCAGAATTTCCTTCGTCCAGTCGTAAGCAGGAAATACAGTTGTAACGATTTGTAATGATTTATCACTTTGTTTTTTGTCGCTGCTTCCGCAACTGGTAAATACTCCTGCGATCAGCAGGATCATAAGGAAAACAGAAATAGTTTTTTTCAAGATATTCATAATTACCCCCTTGCAGTGATACTGATATTCATTAAAAAAGCATACTAAAATAGAGGTGCTGCAAAAAACGTTTGATTTTTTACACACCTTTGATCCGGTTCGCCTTTTTATTCTGTCAGTTGAACTTTAAGGGAAATCAAAGTAGATGCAGGCTTCTGTGATGTGATTTTCACAGTTCCTGCCATAAGAATATATGCAAACACTGCAGCGACTGCTGCAATGCTTACTGCCGAAGAAACAGTATTAATAACATTCTCACACTGGCTGATCTGGCTGCATACAGGGCAATTGTCCCCAACGCAGTCATGTTCTGTTTCCGCTATAATATATATTGTGGAAAGAAGCATAACAAAAAACAGGGCGAATACTAATGCTGTCGATACAAAACGTTTTTTATTCATTATGCTGCTCTCCTTTTCGTAAAGTCGCTGCTGGTAGAATCTGAAGATCCTGCCCACAATTGCCAACATTATAAAAAACACCCTGTGGCTTGTCAAGCGTATCTTGGGATGTTCAGGTGATCGGGGGAGGATCAGACCTTGAGAAAATCACAAACATGTCGTTTACGTGAAAATTCAGCAGATTTGATGAATTTTTAAAAAGTTGCCTTGACAACTATTTAGATCGTGATAGAATAGTTGTCATTACAACTAATGGAGGAGGGTCTTAATGTGTGACAAAGCAAAAGAGTTTTCTTACGGTCGGTGTTTTTCGATCATTTATCGACATGGGAAAACCATAAATGACCGCATGATCCGCAAGTTCCATCTTTCAGGAGGGCAGAGCCGGTATCTTGCAAGGATCTGTGACAACCCGGGAATTTCCCAGGAAGAACTGGCACAGTATTATCAGATCGATAAGGGAGCCATCGCCAAGTCGGTCCGCCGCATGGGGGAACTGGGGTATGTGAAGCGGGAGCAAAACCCGGAGGATCGCCGGGCTTACTGCCTGTTTCCAACGGAACGCGCGAGGGAAGTTATGGAGTTTTGCAGAGAAGATATGAAGCGGATGGAGCAAGCTTTTGAGGAATCGCTGACACCGAAAGAAATTGAAACGTTCCAGCGGCTTCTCCTGCGGATCACGGACAATATGCAGAAATATATAGAGGAGGATAAGAGTTAATGAGGACGGTTTTTAAGTATTACAAATCGTATATCCCGCTTATCGTAGGCATCCTGGCATTTCTCTTCGGACAGGCCATGTGCGAGCTGGCACTGCCGGGATACATGTCGGATATCATCAACAACGGGATCGTCAAGGGAGATATGGACTATATCTGGAAGATCGGCATGATCATGATCCTGGTATCCTGCGGGAGTGTGGTATGCTCTATCGTCAGCAGTTATTTGTCGGCGAGGACGGCGGCAGGTTCGGCTCGCAAGATCCGCGGCGCGCTGTTCGACAAAGTCACGGATTTTTCAGCTGCGGAACTGTCGGAGTTTTCCACAGCATCCCTGATCACCCGTTCTACCAACGATGTGCAAATGGTGCAGCAGACGACTGTCATGACGCTGAGACTTGCCTGCTTCGCGCCGATCATGGGGATCGGCGCGGTCATCAAGGCACTGCGGACCAGCGTTTCCCTTTCCTGGACGGTAGGAGTGGCGCTGGCGGTGATCGTTGTGATCATGCTGATGTCCTTCTTTCTGGTTCTGCCGAAGTTTAAAGTTTTGCAGGAAAAACTGGATCGAATCAACCTGATCATGAAGGAACGTTTGACAGGACTGCTGGTCATCAGAGCGTTTACAACAGAAAAAACAGAAGAACGCCGTTTTGATGACGCCAACGAAGAATTAAAGAAAATCAATATGTTCGTTAACAGAGCCATGTCTTTCATGATGCCGGCACTGATGTTCGTTATGAACGGAGTCAGCATCCTTATCATCTGGGCAGGAGCGCATCTGGTGGATTCGCAGAGCCTGATGATCGGAGATATGCTTGCGTATCTGCAATACGCGATGCATGTTATCATGTCATTCCTTTACATCACGATGATGTTCATCATGCTGCCGCGTGCAGCGGTTTCCATGCAGCGAATCGGCAAGGTGCTGGACGTAGAGCCGCGGATCGAGGATCCGGCGGAGCCGAAGACTTTGCAGCAGCCAAAAGGAGAAATCTGTTTCGATCACGTATCGTTCGCCTATCCGGATGCTGATGAAAAAACGCTGGACGACATCTCCTTTACAGCAAAACCGGGGCAGACGACAGCCATCATAGGAAGTACGGGAAGCGGCAAATCGACGGTACTCAACCTGATCCCGCGTTTTTATGATGTGACAGAAGGCGCGGTGAAGATGGATGGCGTGGATATCCGGGACATCACGCAGGAAGAATTACGAGAACGGATAGGATATGTACCGCAGAAGGGCGTGCTGTTCTCGGGAACCATCGCATCTAATTTACAGTACGGCAAGGAAGATGCGACATGCGATGAGATGATCGAAGCAGCGGAAACAGCGCAGGCGATGGAATTTATAAAGACAAAAGAGCATGGACTGGATGAAGAAGTCGCTCAGGGCGGAACCAATGTTTCCGGAGGTCAGAAACAGCGGCTTTCCATTGCGCGTGCACTTGTGAAAAAGGCGAATGTCTACTTGTTTGATGACAGTTTTTCCGCACTGGATTTCAAGACGGATCAGGCGCTGCGAAAGGCTTTGAAAGAAAAGGTGGGCGACAGCACTATCATTATCGTCGCACAGCGGATCAATACGGTCCTGGATGCAGATCAGATCGTTGTTATGGATGAAGGTCACATGGCCGGGATCGGCACTCACGAAGAACTGATGAAGTCCTGTGAAGTATACAAGGAAATAGCGTTGTCACAGCTGAGCGAAGAAGAACTGGAAAGGGGGCGGAAATAATGGCAGATTCCAATATGGGAAAACGACCGGCAGGCTCCGGCTTTAACGGAACGCGAAAAAAAGGCGGACGCGGACACGGCCCCGGCGGCAAGATGATGCCGGGAGAAAAGGCGAAAGATTTCAAGGGAACCATGAAAAAACTGATGGGTTATCTGGCACCGCATAAATTCGCATTGATAGCCGTATTTATTTTCGCCATCGCAAGTACAGTGTTCAATATTATTTCTCCGACGATCCTGGGGAATGCGACGGACAAGGTAGTGGAAGGCCTGATGAGCGGGACCGGGATCGATTTTACGGGTCTGTTTCATATCCTGATGGTGCTGCTGGGCATGTATGGCCTCTGCCTGCTGTTTGGAGCACTGCAGGGATGGATCATGGCGGATGTTTCCCAGACTGTCATCTATGAACTGCGTGATGCCATGTCGAAGAAGCTGGATCGTCTGCCGCTGAAATACTTTGACCGGCAGACGCACGGGGAGATCCAGAGCCGGATGGTAAACGACATCGAAACGGTAAACCAGACACTGTCTTTGAGTCTTACGCAGATGATCACCAGTTTTACGACGATCATAGGGATCCTCATTATGATGCTGCGTATCAGTGTCATCATGACCGTGACGGCGCTTGTAGTGCTGCCCCTCTCTATGCTTGTGATCAAGCTGGTGGTATCCAGGTCTCAGGGACACTTCAAAAATCAGCAGAAATATCTGGGATATGTAAACGGGCATGTAGAGGAAATGTATACGGGACATGATATCGTAAAGGCCTTTAACCGGGAAAAAGAATCCCGTGAAGTATTTGATGCGTACAACGATAAGCTATGTGAATCCGGATGGAAGTCGCAGTTCCTGTCCGGCATCATGATGCCGGTCACAATGCTGATCGGAAACCTGGCGTATGTGGCGGTCTGCCTTTTGGGCGGTTATCTGGCGATCAACGGCAAAGTATCCATCGGTGATATCCAGGCGTTCATACAGTACGTAAGAAGCTTCAACCAGCCGATCTCTCAGGTGGCTAATGTGGCGAACCAGCTCCAGTCTACAGCGGCCGCGGCAGAGCGTGTATTCGAGCTGCTGGAAGAAGAGGAGGAAGTGGATCTGGAAAAGACTCCTGTCTGTCAGATCGCTCCGGAAGAAGTTCGTGGAAAAGTTGCTTTTGATCATGTTTCATTTGGATATGATGCCGATGAAACGGTCATCAACGATTTCAGCTTTACCGCGGAGCCTGGTCAGCGTGTCGCTATCGTCGGGCCGACGGGCGCCGGCAAGACGACCATCGTCAAGCTGCTGATGCGGTTCTATGAGCTGAATGGCGGCTGTATCCGGGTGGACGATCACGATATCAGAGATTTTTCCCGGGCTGATCTGCGGCAGATGTTCGGCATGGTGCTGCAGGATACGTGGCTCAACAGCGGTACGATCCGCGAAAATATCCGCTACGGCAGACGGGATGCTACAGATGAAGAGGTGGAAGCTGCTGCAAAGGCAGCACACATCGATCACTTTATTCGCACCCAGCCGAAGGGGTACGATATGGAGATCAATGAGGAAGCAAACAATATCTCCCAGGGTCAGAAACAGCTGCTTACCATCGCCCGGGCGCTTCTGGCGGATACACCGATCATGATCCTGGATGAAGCGACCAGCTCGGTGGATACCAGAACGGAAGCCCTCATCCAGAAGGCTATGGCAACACTGATGCAGGGACGGACCAGCTTCATCATCGCTCATCGCCTGTCTACGATCAAAGATGCGGATCATATCTTAGTGATGAACCACGGCGATATCATCGAGCAGGGAACTCATGAAAGCCTGCTGGCACAGAACGGTTTCTACACGAATCTCTACAACAGCCAGTTTGCAGAATAGGATTTCTCGTAACCCTCGCTTTCCTGTCACAATTCCGACAAACGAAGGTGCTATAACAGTATCATGAGGAAGGTGGTTATCATGAGTCGAATGAGCAGTAAAAAACTGGTGATATTTATTGTGTGCGCCGTTGCCGGTATTGCAGCGGCAACGGCAGTGGTGTTTTCCGTTTCGAGATCAGAGTCTTCGGATCAGGCAGAAATAACGGAAAACAGCAGTGGAGAAACTTCTGTCTCCGCGTGGGATGTGAATGATTCTGCAGCCCATGCGAAGGCTTTATATAAATGCGCGGTATCTGATGTTACGGATACTGCGTCCGTGGTCGATCTCCTGGAGACAATGGAACTGGAAAAAGTCTCCGGTGAATATAAAGCAGAAATTTCAAGCAAAGACGGGAAGGAAGTCCTGGCGCTGACCCTTTCTGAGAAAATTTCCGGGAAGGATAAAAAAGTATTCGATAACAATATGAAACTTTGCGCGCAGCAGATGCTGGCTCTGATCCCGGGTGTACAGGCCGTGGAATGGACGTACGCCATCGAGAGTGACAGTGCAGAGGCGGAGCAGGCTACGGTATCTCTGGATGTGGATGGTGCAAAGGAAGGGCTGTCTCACGACATTCGCTCTTACGGCAAATCTGCAAAGGCGGTGCACAAACTTTTGCGTGAGCAGGCAGGTTCGTAAAAAATCCCACCAGAAAATATAAAATCAACTTGACAATGAAAAAGAAAATGTTGTATAGTAAGATTGCGGTTAGAAAAGGCTAACCGCAATCTTTTAAGGTTGTAGTTAGGTATACCTAACTACATAATTTTGTCCCATATGACCACGAATACAGGAGGAATCATGTCAGAATCATTGCTTGTCACATATTGCGCACCGACACTGGCCGGTCTGAAAACCGGAAACCTGTTCAACTGCACCTGTACCGGCCGCAGACAGGCCGAAGAAACTGTGCGGCAGTGGAATCGTACACTCAACTCAAAGGGCGTGTATGCAGTGATCATGCGTTGCAGAGAGGGCCGGGTGCTCATCTATGTATATCGCAGAGCAAAGCTTCTGCATGATTTTTCCGGCACAGAAGTACGTAGATTCTTAAAGAAATTCGGATATGAAGGGAAAAATTTGCAGGAAATGCTGGAGCAGCTTTCGCAGCGTTTGTGCGCAAGCGACTCATTCCCTCACGAGATCGGACTCTTTTTGGGATACCCGATCGAAGACGTTAAGGATTTCATCAAAAACGAAGGGAGGAACTGCAAGCTGGCCGGGACCTGGAAAGTATACCATGACGAGCAGAATGCCCGGAAGACATTTTGCAAATTCAAAAAATGCACCGACATTTACTGCCAGATGCTTGGGAAGGGTACCCCTCTGCGCAGATTGACGGTAGCAGGCTGACATGGGAAAAATCGCAACGCAGCATAGAGATAACAGGAGGAATAAATCATGAAAAAAGTAGCAGTAGTATATTGGAGCGGCACGGGTAACACAGAGGCGATGGCGACCGCTGTAGCAGAAGGCGCGAAAGCTGCCGGTGCAGAAGTTACCGTAATGACATCCGCGACATTCACGCCGGATAAAGTAGACGAATTCGACAGCATCGCATTCGGATGCCCTTCCATGGGTGACGAAGTTCTGGAAGAAACAGAGTTCGATCCGATGTTCACAGAATGTGAATCCAAGTTGAGCGGCAAGCCGATCGCACTCTTTGGTTCCTACGGATGGGGCAGCGGTGAATGGATGGAATCCTGGACGGAACGTGCCGAAGATGACAATGCATCACTGGTATGTGAAAGCGTTATCTGCAACGAAATGCCGGATGATGAAGGACTGGAACAGTGCAGGGCTCTGGGAAAAGCACTGGCCTAGCACACACAATACGAGACAAAGCGACCTGAGATCTATAAGATCCGTTCAGGTCGCTTTTTCATTTTTACTGTAAAGTTCGTTGCTTGCAGATCTCAGCAGTTTTCGTTTCAGCTCCGGGCGCAGCTTTTTGATCTCTGCCTCCCTCCGGGTCGCCGTGATCTTATCCGGTAAATATTCCAGATAAGCAGGTTCCACCGGCAGATGGCTTCGTGTATATTTCGCGCCTTTTCCGCTTTGGTGCGCTGCCAGCCTTTTTTCAAAATCATTGGTCCAGCCGGTGTAGAGAGAGCCGTCTTTGCAGCGGAGCATATAGACACAAGGGCGTTTTGTCCCGTCTTTTTTCGTATCAGTCATAGATCGTCTCCTTCCTTACATACTATATCGAAATCCACGGGACTGGTCAAGGCTAACTGCGCGCGGTCATGGTCTCCAGGTTTGCTGCGCCTTAGCCTTGTGAACGTTTAAAATACCACGATATAGTAAAAAAATTGCGTGGAAGTTATTTCTCGCATGAAAACGCAACGGAAATCCCCATATACTAGAAGATGATCCAGAAAGTTCAATTTAAAATATCCTGCAGACTCAAAAAAATGCCGATCGTGGTATTATAACCGTTCCTGCCAACGGCCTTAAGCCATAAACTATCTGTTCCAAGGGTCAAAACAGGCAATAGTGGTATTTTTCTCGTTCACGCTGATCCACACCAAAGGGTAACAATCGCATAAATATAGTTGACAATCACAACTCCTGTGCCCTATAATATCCACGTTGGTTATTTATATTGAATCATAAGGAGCAATTATATGGAAAAGAGTTTCGACCCTGGAAAGATAGGAAGAAAAATCACGACCAAGGATATGATCATGTGCGCACTGTTCACAGCGCTCATTGCTGTGGGAGCATTCATCAAAGTTCCGGTGCCGGTGGTGCCGTTTACGCTGCAGTTTCTGTTCACCATGCTGGCAGGTCTTATCATGGGCGGAAGACTGGGAGCCATCAGCGTTGGATTATACGCTGTGCTGGGGCTTGTTGGACTGCCTATCTTCGCAGAAGGCGGCGGCATCTGGTACGTGTTGAAGCCGAGCTTCGGATACATCATTGGATTTGCCCTGGGAAGCCTGGTAACCGGGATGATGGTGGAAAAGCAGAAAAATCTGACCATGGGCAGACTCCTGGCGGCGAATTTCACCGGGCTTGCCATCGTGTATGCCTGCGGAATGATCTACTATTATATAATCTGCAACTTCGTGATCGGAACGCCGATCGCATTCTGGCCTCTGTTTTTATACTGCTTCCTGCTGGCGGTGCCGGGAGATATCTGTCTTTGCTTCGTAGGGGCATTTCTTGCAAAGCGTCTGCGCCCGGCATATCAGAGGATCCAGAGCTGATAGCGCGCAGAGACATTGCACGCCGAAGAGATTTTGCATAAAACACTTCATAAAGTGATAGAGTAAAGTGAGGAAAGGGATACATATGAGTTTAGTAAACGAATTGAAAGTACGAATTTTAGCCGGAGGAGAGATCAGCCGCGAGGAAGCTTTGCAGCTCTTTGAGGAGCCGGTGGAAGAGGTGGCGAGAGCAGCCGATGAGATCCGGGAGAAATTCTGCGGGAACGGATTCGACATTTGTACCATCATCAATAGCAAAAGCGGAAGATGCTCTGAAAACTGCAAATTCTGTGCACAGAGCGCTCATTATGATACAGGATGTGCTGAGGTGTACGATTTGCTGCCGACGGAGGATATTTTGAAGGAAGCAAAGTACAATGATGACCAGGGGGTACTGCGGTATTCTATCGTAACATCAGGCAAGAGACTGACGGATGAAGAGGTGGATCAGGTCTGTGAAAGCATCCGCAAGATCAAAGAAGAAACGAATATCGAAGTCTGTTTTTCCTTTGGCCTGCTCAAGGAAGAACAGCTGCGTAAAGTGCGTGAAGCAGGTGCGACGCGGGCACATTGCAATCTGGAAACGTCCAGAAGGTATTTCCCGGAAATCTGCACGACGCACACATATGATCAGAAAATCGAGACGTTGAAAGCAGCGGTGGCAGCAGGACTTTCCATCTGCTCCGGCGGCATCATGGGTCTGGGAGAAACGCTGGAAGACCGTGTTGACATGGTGCTTACGGCAAAGGAGCTGGGAGTCAAATCCGTTCCCGTCAACTTCCTGAACCCGATCCCGGGGACACCGTATGAGGACAACAAGCCGCTGACAGACGAAGAAGCACGTCAGTGTGTGGCAGTATTCCGCTTCATCATTCCGGATGCATCCATCCGTCTGGCCGGCGGAAGAGGTCTTCTGGATGACAAAGGAAAAGAGTGCTTCCAGAGTGGTGCCAATGCTGCCATTTCCGGCGACATGCTGACGACAGCCGGCATCACTGTGCAGAAAGATATGGAGATGTTGAAGGATCTGGGATACAAGCCTCAGCTCTGGGAGGATTAGTCATGGCGAAAAAACTGTTTATCACCGGTACGGGCACGGATATCGGCAAGACCTATGTGACCGGTCTGATCTTAAAAAAACTGCAGGAAAGTGGAAGAAGAGCGGCTTACTATAAAGCAGCCATGAGCGGCAATGAACGAGATGAAGAAGGTCATCTGATACCCGGGGACGCCTTACATGTAAAGACCGTTTCCGGGATCACTCAACCGCTGAAAACCATGTGCCCCTATGTTTATGAGACGGCAGTATCTCCTCATCTGGCATCCCGCCTGGAAGGAGATCCGGTGCAGATGGATGTGGTCAAAGAAGGATTCGAAAAAGTCTGCGGGGCATACGACTATGTGACGGTGGAAGGCTCCGGCGGCATCGTGTGTCCCATAGATTTTGATAACAGCAAGCTGCAGCTGGAAGATGTGATCGGAGAGCTGGATCTGTCCAGCATCCTGATCGCGGACGCCGGACTTGGAACCATCAATGGAGTGGTGCTGACGGCAGAATACATGCGAGCCAGGGATCTTGAACTGAAGGGGATCATCTTCAACAATTTCCATCCGGGGGATGTGATGGAGGAAGACAATATCCGCATGTGTGAATACTATACTGAGCTGCCGACGCTGGCATGTGTCAAGCCGGGCGATACCGCGCTGGACATGAGTGCAGATGCCCTGGCAGCACTTTACAGCGAATAAAGAAGCGAATCCCGTAGCCCCAGTCACAGAAAGGAAAGAACAATGATCTGGTATCCTTACGAACAAATGAAAACAATGAAAGCACCTTATAAGATCGTAGACGCGGAAGGGGTGTATCTTTACACGGAAGACAACAAGATGATCGATTCCATCTCATCCTGGTGGAGCACGATCCACGGTTATAAGCATCCGGTCATCACAAAAGCCATCAAGGATCAGGCGGACAAATTCTCTCATGTCATGCTGGGAGGGCTGACTCATGATCCGGCGCTGCAGCTTTCTGCAAAGCTGGCTGACTGGCTTCCGGGTGATCTGGATCACTGCTTCTTTTCCGATTCCGGAAGCGTTGGCGTGGAAGTCGCTTTGAAAATGGCTCTGCAGTACTATGTAAATCAGGGAGATATGGAAAGAACGAAAGTATTGGCGCTGCAGAATGCCTACCACGGGGATACGTTCAAGGCTATGGAGGTCGGCGACGATGAGGATTATCATTTTATACTGGAGGCGTATGGAGAAAAGAAGTACGTCATCAACATCCCGACGGAGATCCCGGCTCTTGAGGAAGCCTTCGCAAAGCATCACAGAGAACTCAACTGCATGATCGTGGAACCGCTTCTGCAGGGCGCTGCGGGTATGCTGATGTACGATGTGTCATTTTTACAACGTGCGCGGGAGCTTTGTGATGAATACGGTGTGCTGCTGATCTTCGATGAAGTGGCGACGGGATTCGGCCGCACAGGCAACCGGTTCGTGGCAGATCTGGTGCTCCCGGATATCCTGGTTCTGGGGAAAGCTCTGACAGGAGGTCATATCGGTCATGCTGTGACCGTGGCGAATCATAAGGTTTACGATGCATTTTACAGTGATGATCCGGAAAAAGCCCTGATGCACGGGCCGACTTTCATGGGGAATCCTCTGGCTTGCAGTGCGGCACTCAAGTCTATCCAGCTGTTTGAGGAAGAGGACTATATGGCAAAGATCCGCAGGATAACCGAGATCACCAGAGAGGAAATGAGTGGATTCACCGCTCCGCAGATCAAGGAGATCCGCATCATGGGAGGATGCGTCTGCATCGAAGTCCATGACGGAGCCTGTCTCAAAGGCTTCCCGGAGTTTGCGTATGAACGAGGTGTATTCAACCGTCCGTTCTTAAACTTTCTCTATGCCATGGTGCCGTATATCATAACAGAAGATGAGCTTCGTCATGTACTGCGGACCATGAAAGACTGGTTCCTGCGATAAGGGAAGCACAAGAGCGCAGAAAAACACAAGAATTTCACATGAAACATGCTGACTATCTAAATTGATTATGTTACAATAAAACTCGGGCAATACCAAAGCGTCTCCATCGGAGGCGCTTTCAAAATAAGAAAATAAATTCGTAAAGGTGGGATTTTTTATGGTAGAAAAAGTAACAGAGTCTATTTTTTATGTAGGTGCGAATGATCATGATCTGGATCTCTTTGAAGGTCAGTATATCATACCAAACGGTATGGCATATAATTCCTATGTGATCGTAGACGATAAAATCGTTGTATTCGACACGATCGACAAGAGCAAGACGGGCGAATGGCTGGACAATCTGGCAGAGGTGCTGGGAGAAAGAACGCCGGACTATCTTGTCGTGCAGCACATGGAACCGGATCACTCCGCATCCATCAATGCTTTTGCAGAAAAATATCCGAAGACAGCGATCGTTGGAAACAAGAAGACATTCACTATGATCGAACAGTTTTTCCCGGAACTTGACTCTGTAGAGAAAGTAGAGGTCAAGGATGGAGAAACACTGGATCTGGGAAGCCACAAGCTGACTTTCGTGTTTGCACCGATGGTTCACTGGCCGGAAGTCATGATGACTTACGAGTCCACAGAAAAGATACTCTTCTCGGCAGATGCATTCGGGAAATTTGGCGCACGTGATACGGACGAAGACTGGGCTTGCGAAGCAAGACGGTACTATTTCGGAATCGTTGGAAAGTATGGCGCTCAGGTGCAGGCTGTGCTGAAAAAGGCGAAAGATCTTTATATCGAAAAGATCTGCCCGCTGCATGGTCCGATCCTTGAAGAAGACCTGGGATACTATATCGATCTTTACGATAAATGGTCCGGATACAGACCTGAAACAGAAGGCGTCTGCATCTGCTATACTTCCGTTTATGGAAACACGAAAAAAGCTGCGGAACTGCTGCGGGATGAGCTGGCAGAAAACGGTGTGGAGACCATCGAAATGAATGATCTGGCAAGATGTGATATGGCTGAGGCTGTAGAAGATGCATTCCGCTACGATCGTCTGGTACTGGCAACGACAACGTACAACGGCGGTATGTTCCCGTTCATGCAGCAGTTTATCGACGAACTGACGGAACGTAATTTCCAGAATCGCTATGTAGGATTCATCGAAAACGGCAGCTGGGGACCTGCTGCTATGCGTGCCATGAAGAAGGAGCTTGAAGGAGCCAAGAACATCAAGATTGCAGAAAACAATGTAACGATCAAATCGAAGTTAAACGATGCGTCCGGAGGGCAGATCGAAGCACTGGCAAAAGAACTGACTCCGGGACACATGGACCTTGCTGCTGAGCTGGCAGAACCGGCAGAAAAGAAAACTGAGGAAGGCAAGAAAAAGGGATTTGTCTGCAATATCTGCGGATATGTTTATGAGGGAGACACTCTTCCAGACGACTTCGTATGTCCGCTGTGCAAACACCCGGCTTCGGATTTTTCGCCGCTGTAAAACGCTGAGAGGAAGATGTTATGCTGCAAATAGGTTGTCATTTATCTTCGGTCAAGGGATTCGAACACATGGGAGAAGAAGCCCTTTCCATCGGAGCAAATACGTTTCAGTTTTTCACCAGAAATCCGCGGGGCGGCAAGGCTAAGGATATCGATCCTGAAGACGTGAAACGATTTTTAGAACTGGCTGATGAGCATCATTTTGCGAAGCTGGTAGCCCATGCGCCCTATACGCTGAACCCGTGCTCGGCTACGGAGAAGGTTCGTGATTTTGCGTTATTTGCCATGGAAGATGATATGAAGCGGATGGAATATGTGCCGGGAAACTATTACAATTTTCATCCGGGAAGCCATGTGGGACAGGGCGTAGAGAAGGGGATCGAGCTGATCTGCGAGCTGCTCAACAAGATCATTCGCCCAGAGCAGAGCACGATCATTTTGCTGGAAACCATGTCGGGAAAAGGCAGCGAGGTGGGAGGCAGGTTTGAAGAGTTGCGTGCCATCATCGACGGCGTGGAGCAGAAGGATAAGATCGGCGTCTGCATGGATACGTGTCATGTGAGCGACGCCGGATACGATATCGTAAGCGATCTGGATGGAGTGCTGGAAGAGTTTGATAATATTGTAGGGCTGGAAAGGCTCCATGCTCTTCACATCAATGACAGTCTCAATCCACCGGGTTCTCATAAAGATCGTCATGCGAAGATCGGAGAAGGAACGATCGGACTTGAAGCGATCGCAAACGTCATCCGCCACCCTAAACTGCAGGGGCTGCCGTGTATCCTGGAAACGCCGAACGAGCTGCCGGGATACGCCAGAGAAATCGAGACCCTGCGGGCGGAATACGAAAAATGACAGGAAAAAACGACTTGGATCTGCGAAATACATTACAGTATTTTCACAGGACTCCGAAGTCGTTTTTTTGTGCCTATAAATTCTCTTCGTTCCCAAGGTGGGTGTACATTTTGTCAAAAGTAATGACCGGATAATATGTGTGGCCGTCGCCAAGTTCATCCAGCGCTCGTTTGGCGATGCTGCGGATATCGTTTTCCGTCAGGATACAGTTATGGGACAGTACTACGTCGAAGATGACGTTGGTGTGGGAAGGCCCCGGCACGATCCGAAAATCGTGGATGCTTTCCAGGCCATCCATTTTCGAAAATGCTTCGGAGATGGCGGCTCTGGTCTTGTTCACCTGTGGATCGTTGGTTTTAATAGGGTCCATGTGAGCGACGAATTCGATGCGAAGAGAGTGCTTCACCTGCCGCTCTATATTGTCGATGATATCGTGGTTGGTCATGACATCGCCGCCTGCATCCATTTCGATATGAGCGGACGCAAAGATCTTTCCGGGTCCGTAGTTATGCACCATCAAATCGTGGATGCCAAGGACGCTGGGATCTCTGCATACGATCTGCCGAATGCTTTCCACCAGATGGGGATCCGGTGCTTCCCCCAGAAGCGGGCTGGAAGTTTCTCTTACCAGCTGGATGCCGGACCAGACGATAAACAGTGCGACCAGACATCCCATGTAACCATCGATCTGAAGTCCCGTAAACTTGCCAAAGAGCAGGCTGGCCAGAACCGCAGACGTTGCGATCACATCGTTTCGGCTGTCCGCAGCCGTTGCTGTCAAGGTCACCGACTTGATCTTCTTGCCGATGCTGGAATTAAACAAAGACTGCCACAGCTTGATGAGGATCGCTGCTGCCAGCATACCCACTGTTAAATAGCTGAATTCCACCGGTTCCGGGTGAAGGATCTTGTCGATGGAAGTTTTGAGCAGCTGCAGCCCGATGACGATGATAAAGATCGATACGAAAAGTCCTGTCAGGTATTCGATACGAGCATGACCATAAGGATGATCCTCATCTTCCGGCTGTGCGGCCAGCTTGAAGCCTACCAGAGTGATGATGGAAGAAGACGCATCTGCCAGATTGTTGATCCCGTCTGCAATGATAGCGATGCTGCGGGAAAGAAGTCCGAGCGCCACTTTCATCAGACAAAGGAGCAGGTTAGAGACGATCCCAACTACGCCGGCAAATTTGCCGTATTGCTCTCGCACATCAGGATCGTCGGTCTTATCTGGATTTTTGATAAACAGTTTGATCAGAAGTGATCCCATGGGAAATGTTCCTTTCTATTTCTGCTGTTCCTGTTCTGCGGCCGCAACGATAGCACGTGCCAGCTGATCGGAGCAGGAAGTGTCCTTGAATCCGCAGTGGATCCCTAAAAGCTTGCTTTTGATCTGATCAACGGTCAGACCCTCGACCAGTCTGGAGACAGCCTGAAGATTGCCGTTGCATCCTCCCAGGAACTGTACGTTATGCACTACATTTCCATCCAGTTCAAATTCCAGTCTTGCAGGGCAGACTCCCTGCGGTGTTACTTCATATTTCATAGTTGTTATCTTACCTCATTCTTTCTTTTATCGATTGACTGCGCTCTGTAATACCTTGTTGGCTACGCTTCCGGCCACCTGTGCACCGTGTCCGCCGTTCTCCACGAGGACGATGAATGCATATGGATGCTCTGGATCATCCAGAAATCCTGTGAACCAGGCATTTGGACGCTTGTTGCCTCCAACTTCCGCCGTCCCTGATTTTGCACACACATTAAGTCCGGGGAACATGTCAGAGCCGTATTTGTTTTCTACATTGTTTGCCATCATTTCAGTCAGTGACTGTGCTGTTGAAGAGTCGATCATGGACTTTGTTTTTTTGCCGAATTTAGGAATCTTAGCCTTCTGTTTTTCGAGGAAGGTAGTCGGCTTGATCAAAGTCGGCAGGACCGCAGTCCCGTCATTGGCGATGGCTCCCATGTAAACCATCATAGCACATGGGTTGATCATATCCTTGTTTTGTCCGATCCCGGTCCAGGCCAGGGTAACGCCGCTGCTCGGGAACTCAAAGGTCCCTGCGGCTGTATGGATCCCGTTGATGTCCAGGCTGTCCATAAGACCTGCTTTTTTCGTGTATTTTTCCAAAGTATCTCCGCCCAGCTTTTCGGAGAGCTTTCCGAAATAGACATTGCAGGATACTTCGAGTGCTTTTTTCAGATCCACTGTTCCGTGGGTCGCCAGGTCTGTAACCTTGTCTCCGTGGCCGTAGTCTTCCTTCCCACGGCACTGTACCTGGAAGGAATAGGCGTCATCCAGTGTCTCGATGGAAGCTGCTGCTGTTACCAGCTTGAAAATCGATCCCGGAGGGAATTTGGAGCTGGTGAACCGGTTGATGTATACGCCGGATTTGTCATCGGCAGAAATAGAAGGTGGATTCTGAGGATCATATGTAGGAGAGCTGACCATGCAGATGATCTCTCCGGTCTCATAATTGTAGACTCCGATCGCCCCCTTTCGACCATCAAGTGCCCGGTATGCTTCTGCGCAGACATTGGCGTCCAGCGTCATAGTGACATCTTTTCCGGCATTGTTTAGAGAATACACGCCGTTGATCAGGTTATAGCCGATCAGTTCATCGGTAAAGGCGCGGTTGGCACCGGTCGTTATATTGTTGTCTTTATCACCGGTGACATGCATCAGTGCTTTTCGAACATCGGCATTCTCATTGAATTCCATGCCGGAGGATGTGTTTTTCATGAGGATCTGACCGTTGGTGTCGTAGAGGCTTCCCTTGGAAAGGTCGCCTCTGGCGTAGACATCAAGATTTCCTTCATAGGAAGCCCAGTCGTCTCCGTGTGCAATGTAGCGGTATGTGAATACGCCCACACCGAGGATCAGGACAAATCCAAGCAGGAGACACATGATTGCTCGTTTTTCTATTTTTTTCATTTTTTATCTCCTCCAAAGATATCTTCCAGTGTCAGCGGCTGACTTTCCTCCTGCTGTTTTGGTCGCGTGCGGGATGTCTGCGATCCTGAAGCAGACTGACGTACTGTGCTGCTCCTTCCTGCAGGCCGCTGCGACGAAGGACGCTGCGGCTTTTGAGCCTGAGGCCTTGCGGTGCGGGACTGCCCGGAACGTCCTGATGAGGATGTGCGCCCCTGCGGCTTCTTTGCAGAAGAAGGAGTCGGGGAAACCCGGTCATAACGCTCGCTGAAGCTGTCTCCCGGACGGATGCTGTTCAGATTATTGAAAAATTCGTCATCCGAAATGTTTTCGTATTTTACCTGTCGCTTCGGGCGGGAAGAGGTACTGGAAATGATAGTTGTATCATCATTTCTGTTTCGTATCCCATGACTTCGTTTGCCGGGAGAGCCGGGAGTCCCGGACCTGCCTGAAGCGTCAGACCTGCCGGGAGTACCAGATCTGCCCGAAGTTCCTGTAGCGCGGGCATGATCGTAGTTTCTATAGTTGCGATTTTCCTGATAACCGCCCCGGTTCCTATCGACTGCAGCGAAAATGTCTTCCGGATTTTCCAACCCGCCGCCTTCCAGTTCGTTGTCGAATTCTCCTTTTTTGTCCAGCCGTATAGCAAAGCTGGCGTTTTGCCTTGTATCGGCGGCCTTCAGAAACGACAGCAGTCCCCAGGAGGCCAGCATACTCGTACCCCCTGACGAGACGAACGGGAATGTGACTCCGGTAAGAGGAAGCAGATCGACAGAGCCGAACACATTGAGTATCGTCTGGAAGATAAACATGGATGTGGCGGCACAGGCAGCGATACTATAGTAAGTGGAACGTCCTGCAATAATGGATCGCACGGCGAACACTCCAAGAGTGATGATGCACAGAACTGCCAGGATCGCAATGATCAGCCCCCATTCTTCGCTCAACAGTCCAAATACCAGGTCAGTTGGAGCAGCAGCAACCTGACTGAATTTTCCGTTGCCGGCTCCGAGTCCCGGAAGTCCTCCGCTGGCCGATGCCGTCATGGTCTGTACCTGCTGGAAGCCGCCGCCGGTAGGATCGTCCCATACGTGCCCCCATGTGTCAAATCTCTTGGATATGTATGGTTTGAATCGGAGCACCATCATGCCCATCAGACCGGAAGCTCCTAAGATCAGAATGATCTTTGAAAAATCACCGCTCCGAAGGAAGGAGATGACCAGGAATGTGACAAAGAAGATCAGTGCTGTTCCGAAGTCTCCCATGAGTGCAAGACAGCCCAGACAAAAGACGGAGAAGCCCATGAATATCAACAGATTTTTTCGCTGCTGCAGCTCGTCCAGCGTGGCGGCGCCAACGTAAATGAACACGATTTTGACCAGTTCGGACGGCTGGATGCTCATCCCGCCGATGCTGACCCAGTTGGATGCACCGTATTTCGTTGTACCGAACGCCAGGTTGATGATCAGCAGAAGCACGCTGATCCCCATCATTATATATACGATCCGTTTCGCCCGGTTCAGATCTCTCAGGAACCAGCACAGCCCGAAGAACAGACCTACACCCAGGCAGATACAGATCGACTGTTTCAATACCGTTGACGGATAGGCAGAAGCAGTCACCGCAAGACTCAGGGTCGACAGATAAAATGCGATGATCTCCATTTCGAAGCCTACTCGCTTGAAGAATCTCATAATGATGACGTAGGTCCACATAAGGATGCACAGCAGACCTACTGCGAAAGGCAGCTGCGGAGGGAAGTCCTCCCCAAGAGCCACTTTGAACTGTACGCACATGAGGAACTGGAACAATGTCAGGGCAACAAGAGACGGCCACGGTGAAACCGGATGCGTCCGCTTTTTTCGCTTTTCGATGTTAGCCATCCGCTCTTCAAGACTTACCGGATATAATGTGAAATCCGAGCCGCCGATCGTGAGCACATCACCGGCCTTTAGTATCGTCGGCTCTTTAACAGGAACGCCATTGATGGCGGATCCGTTTTTTGAGTTCAGGTCATTGTATTTCCAGACACCGTCGGAATCCCGGATGAGTGTTCCGTGACTGCGTGAAACACTGTTCAGATTCAGGATCACATCACAGCCTCGGCTGCGACCGATCAGATTTTCCCAGTGTGTCAGCGGAACAGTAGTGTCGTCCGGGCAGCCTAAATACGCCCAGATCTCAGACGGGTTGCGCGCCTGGAGCAGGGATCGGATCTGTCTTGCCAGAATAAAGATCGACAGGATCAGAAAAAACCACCTGACTCCGGTCGTGAAATAGATGCCGGCCAGTTCTATGGCTCTGCTCATAAATTCCATACAAATCTCCTTCTATAAATCTCTTTTTCCCATAAGGTTACTTTATTATAAAGCGTTAATTTGTCGATGCTGTGATCGTTAAAACAGCTAATCCCCCAGTTTTTTGCCGCTGTTTTCTGCAGGAGCAGGAGCTAAAGCGAGGCCGATAACTCCGGCAAGGATCAGCAGAGCACAGACGATGTGATGGATCGTCAGCGGTTCTCCCAGAAGGATGGCACCAGCCAGGATCGAGATCGCCGTAGAGGCATTCCCGAAGATAGTGGACTGCACGATCTCCATGTGGGCCAGCATATATGCCATGAATTGAGCCGAAAGGAGAATGCAGAAGATCCCCAGGAATGCTATGGAGATCAGAAACTGCGGATGTGTAACGGGATCCAGCAGACTGTGAACATCACCTTTGATCGCAGCCCGGATCCATACGATAATATTGAATAAAACGAATCCGCCGATGGCAATGGTCCTCGTGATTTCGATGGGCTGGAATGTTCCGCGCACATAGCGCATGAATACATTGCTGATGGCCATGGAAATGCTGGCTGCCAGCATGAGGATGATCCCTGTGAGAGACATGGTCAGATTGGTGGCCTCCAGAATGATGAGGACGATCAGTGCAGCCACGGTGATCACGACAAAGATGTTCTGCAGGATCGTGGACTTCTCTCCCAGGAATATCCGCGCGATGATTTTAGCGAAGATCGGGACTACTGCGAAGACGATCGCGCCCTCTACAGATGTGGCGAAGAACATTGCCGTGATCTGCAGGATCATAAACCCAACATAAAATCCAGCCGTCAGGTAGAGCTTTGATTTTGGTCTGTCCTTCGGCTGTTTCTGCTGTTTTCCCAGAAGACGGCATACCGAAAACCATACGATAACGCCAAGCAGTGCGAAATCGTAGCGGTACGCCAGAATCGTCAAAGAGTCAGCATAAGGGACACATTCTTTGATGGCAAGGAAGGAAAATCCAATGGAAAAAGTGTAGATCAGAGCTACTGTGTACAGCTTTACCTTGCTTGCCTGTTTTTCGTTCAATCCATTTTCAGCCATGAGCTCGCCGCCTTTCTTTTCATTCAGCCATGATTTTTATTTGCAGGCTACTTATTGAGGAATGTTGCCTTGCGCTTTTCGAGGAATGCCTGCATGCCTTCCTTTTGATCTTGTGTAGCAAAGCATTTGGAAAACCATTTGTTCTCGATTGTGATAGCAGTATCGATGTCTGCCTGTGCCCCTTCGTTGATGGCACATTTTGCATAGCGTACGGCAACGGGTGCGTTGGCTGCGATTTTTTTTGCCATAGCCAGCGCTTCTGTCTGCAGCTGATCGTCGGGGTAGATGTGATCGGCAAGTCCGATCTGCAAAGCTTCCTGCGCATCGATCATGCGTCCGGTGTAGATGAGCTCCTTCGCTTTGCTGACGCCGACTCTGCGAAGCAGCCTTTGCGTCCCGGAAAATCCCGGGGTGATCCCAAGCCCTGTTTCCGGCTGACCGAACTTCGCTTTTTCTCCTGCCAGGATCAGATCGCAGGCCATGGCCATTTCACATCCGCCGCCCAGCGCATAACCGTTGACTACTGCCAGAGTCGGGATCGGGAAACATTCCAGTCTGCGGAAGATCCCGGAGCCGTACCGCCCCCATTTGGCCGCTTCCTCCTGATCCATTCCCGCCTGCTGGGCGATGTCTGCTCCCGCTGCAAAAGCTTTCCCGCTTCCAGTCAGGATCAGCACGCGCAGAGAATCGTCTGCAGCAGCCTGATCCAGCAGCTCATCCAGTTCTTTCAGCAAGTCATAGTTGATAGCATTGAGCACCTTGGGACGGTTCAGCGTCAAAGTTGCGATACCGTCTGCAATATGATATATAATGTGTTCTGACATGATGTTCCTCCCTGGTCATGATCGTAATAAATGCCATCCTATTATTATAGCGAATCTGCATGAAAATTTCCACTGATACATGCGCTCCGGACTGCAAAGGGCAAAAAATATAACTACGAGGGGATAAAACGGGTGCTATTTATAGGAAACTGTGGTATGATAGAATAACAAATCGTTACCAAGAGGTACTATGAAGAGTCAAATTTCACGGAGGATCGAGAGATGGGAATAAAAGATATGACTTTGTCGGAAAATATCCATACGATCACTGCGGCGATCGAAAACAAACAAGAAAATTTTGATACGGAAAACAAAATGCGGGAAGATCTGCTGAAAAAAATCAGAGATCTTGTACAGGAGACGCCTGCGGAGGACGGTGATGAGGAAGCCGGTGTATATGTAAAAATCCGGAATGATATCGATGATCTGGTAGACACGGTAGGCATGAATTACTATATTCGCGGCATTCGAATGGGCGCGAAACTCTATACGCTGCTTTCTGGTGTAAAGGATACAACGGAGGAAATGTAGCACATTGTTTTTTCTGCAAAGGATATGCGGCACACTTACAAAAAAGTGGGTACTTGTGGTTTGATGAAAATTCCGTATACTGATGGTAAAGAAGACCGTGAGGAAAGGAGTTTTTACTATGAATATCGAAAAAACCATAAAATCCCTGGAGAGAAACCGGTTTAAAGTTACGTATTTCGAACAGGCGGAGGATGCTGCAAAATATCTGGATCAGGCCATAGACGGTAAAGTTGTCGGCTTTGGAGATTCCATCACCATGAAAAGCATGAAGCTGTATGAACGCCTTTCAGCTCATAACGAAGTGCATGATCCGAACCAGAGCACGGATAATGATGAATTTCTGGAAATCGCCATGAAATGCCTGGATACGGAGATCTACCTGACTTCCGTAAATGCCATGTCTGAAACGGGCGAAATGGTCAATATCGACGGAACGGGAAACCGGGTAGCGGCATCCCTGTTCGGCCATAAAAAAGTATACTTTGTCGTTACGACCAGCAAGATCGAAGAAAGTCTGGAGAAGGCCATCTGGCGCGCACGAAATGTGGCCGGACCGAAAAATGCTATGAAATACAACCTGAGGACGCCATGTGTAGCCAAAGGCGGTGACCGCTGCTACAACTGCGGAAGCCCTGACCGGATCTGCAACACCATGAACATTTATATGAAGAAGATGAACGACATCGATGAAGTGGAAGTGGTTCTTATCAATGATGAGCTGGGATTTTAGAAGTTCCGGAAAAGAATTTCACTTGACATGGGGTGGATTCCGTCCTATCATAATACTATAACAAAAGCGGGGAGCTGGCTGAAGCCGGCTGAGAGGAAACCTGCAGGTTTCGACCCGGATACCTGATTTGGATAATGCCAACGTAGGAACAGAAGTGGAAAACATGACATGGAGTTGCTGCGGCAGCTCCATTTTTGTGATAGAAGCTGTTTGCAAGCCAGGAAATAGAATATCGGTAACGTAGAATGAACGAGAGTTCAGGAAGGGGCACACCACCGCGGGTGTGTCTTTCCTGAACTCTTTTTTCAATCAATATCAGATAAGATAAAAATGTGAGGAGGGTAACGATGATCGTAAACGGAGTAGAAAAACCGCTGCCGCGGCCTATGACAGTGCAGGAATATCTGGAAGAAAACGGATATCAGATCGCACGCGTCGCCATGGAGCGAAACGGCAGCATACTGCCGAAAGCATCCTTTGCAGAAACGATGCTGGAAGATGGAGACACATTGGAAATAGTAAGTTTTGTAGGAGGTGGCTGATCTATGGATAGAGAAAAAGCGATAGACGAAGCAAAGTTTTCTTTCGGGGAGTTGCGGGAAGCTCTGGTTGAGCGGCATTCAGAGGAAACGCAGCAGAAACTGGAACGAGGGCGTGTTGCCATCGCAGGTCTTGGAGGTCTTGGATCAAATGTAGCGATTGCACTGACGCGGATCGGGGTAGGCCATCTGCACCTTTTGGATTTTGACCGGGTGGATCTGACCAACCTGAATCGTCAGCAGTATTTTCTGGATCAGGTGGGACGGTATAAGACGGAGGCTCTGTCGGAGACTTTGCAGAGGATAAACCCGTATTTAGACATCAGATTGGATACGGTGAAGATCATAGATGAGAATATCGAGGAATTGTTCCAGGAGGACGAAATCGTCTGTGAAGCTTTTGATGTGCCGGAGTACAAGGCTATGCTGGTAAGCGGGATCCTGGAGCATTTTCCGGAGAAAAAGCTGATCGCAGCATCAGGTCTCGCAGGATATGAGAGCAGCAATCTCATCCGCACGCGGCGCGTATCAAAGAATTTCTATCTTTGCGGAGATGAGGTGACGGTGAGCACCTACGGAAAAGGGCTGATGGCGCCGCGGGCAGCTTTGTGCGCGACCCATGAAGCCAATATGATTACCCGGCTGCTGCTGGGAGAGGAGGATGTATAAAATGAAAGAAGATAAACTGATATTAGGAGGACATGAGTTTACGTCTCGTTTTATTCTGGGTTCCGGGAAAGTTTCCCTGGAACTGGTACAGGCTTGTATCGAGCAGGCAGGAGCACAGATCATTACGCTGGCGCTCCGTCGCGCCAACGAGGGCGGGCTTGCAAATATTTTAGACTATATTCCGGAAGGGATCACCCTGCTGCCCAACACGTCGGGAGCACGAAGCGCCGAGGAGGCGGTGCGGATCGCTCGCCTTTCCAGAGAACTGGGGTGCGGGGATTTCGTCAAGGTGGAGGTGATCAGGGATTCACGCTATCTGCTGCCGGACAATCAGGAAACCATCAGGACGACGGAGATCCTCGCCAAAGAAGGCTTTGTGGTCATGCCATACATGTATCCTGATCTTAACGCAGCACGTGATCTTGTGGATGCCGGGGCGGCATGCGTGATGCCGCTGGGAGCACCGATCGGATCCAACCGGGGGCTTTGCACGAAAGAATTCATCCAGATCCTGATCGATGAGATCGATCTTCCGATCATCGTGGATGCAGGGATCGGCAAACCGTCTCAGGCCTGTGAAGCTATGGAAATGGGGGCTGCCGCAGTTATGGCGAATACAGCCATCGCAACGGCTGGCAATATTGAAGAGATGGCAGGAGCATTCCGAAAGGCTATTGAAGCGGGACGCAGTGCGTACCTTGCCGGTACCGGGCGCGTATTGGAAAAAGGCTCCAGTGCATCTTCCCCTCTGACGGGATTTTTGCAGGATTAAAGAAGGGAGCACGAAACGTATGGAATTTAACGACAGTATCATGAATGACGACGTGCGAAAGGCACTGCAGCAGGAGCGGACAGATCATATGGCATATCTGCCGGGTATGGAGATTTTAGAGGACTCCCCTGTGGAAGAGCAGGTGATATCCGCGATGAAAGAGTATGATTACAGCAAATATACGGCGGAAGACGTGAAGCGGGCGCTTGCAGCGGAGCATCGCAGTCTTGAAGATTTTGCAGCGTTATTATCCCCTGCGGCACTGCCGTTTTTAGAGGAAATGGCACAGAAAGCGCAACAGGAAAAGCAGAAATATTTTGGTAACAGCGTGTGCATGTTCACACCGATCTACATTTCCAACTACTGCGAGAACTACTGCATTTATTGTGGATTCAACTGCCATAATAAAATCCGGCGCGCGCGTCTCAACGAAGAAGAGATCGAGAGGGAAATGGAAGCTATCGCTAAGACTGGCCTGCAGGAGATCCTGATACTTACGGGAGAAAGCCGTGCAAAATCCGACGTGGAATACATCGGGGAAGCCTGCAAGATCGCTAGAAAATACTTCAAGGTCATCGGTCTGGAAGTGTATCCGATGAACACGGATGAATACAAGTATCTTCACCAATGCGGGGCGGATTATGTGACTGTTTTTCAGGAAACCTATCATTCCGATAAATACGAAACTCTGCATCTGGCAGGTCACAAGCGGATCTTTCCGTATCGTCTCAATGCACAGGAACGTGCCATTCGAGGTGGTATGCGTGGCGTCGGCTTTGCAGCACTGCTGGGGCTGGACGATTTTCGCAAAGATGCCTTTGCAACAGGATGTCACGCATATCTTTTGCAGCGTAAATATCCTCATGCGGAAATCGCATTCTCCATCCCGCGGCTGCGACCTATCATAAACAACGACAAGATCGATCCTATGGATGTCCATGAGCGGCAGCTTTTGCAGGTGACATGCGCTTACAGACTGCTGCTGCCTTTTGCCAGCATCACAGTCTCGACGAGAGAATGTGAGCGAGTGAGGGATAACCTGGTGAAGATCGCAGCAACGAAAATATCCGCCGGCGTCAGCACCGGGATCGGAAGTCACGGCTCTGATGTGGAGGATCAGGGCGACGATCAGTTTGAGATCGCCGACGGCCGCAATGTAGAGGAAGTTTATCAGTCACTTCTGGACAATCACCTGCAGCCTGTGATGAAGGACTATATTTATGTGTAGGATGGCGGAGCACGGCGGGAGCACCGGATGCCGGAAGTTCGATCACTTGATTGCAGTAACCAGCCGGCATCTATGTCAGCGGCCTTTCCCGGAGCAGCTAGAGCGCATCTGTCGGCATCACCCGAAGGCTGTTATCTTACGGGAAAAAGACTTGATGGAGGATGACTACCTGTTTTTTGCAAAGGACGCGCTGACGATTTGCCGGGAGCATGGTGTGCGGTGCGTACTTCATACGTTCACAAAAGCAGCTTTGCAGTTGGAACATCCCTATCTCCATCTGCCGCTGGCGGCTTTGCAGAAAGAAGGCGGAAAACCTGACGGCATCAAGATCCTGGGATCGTCCATCCACAGCGTTTCGGAAGCACAGGAAGCGGAACGGCTTGGTGCAGACTATTTGACGGCCGGGCACATCTATGCGACGGATTGTAAAGCAGGAGTGCCGTCGCGCGGACTGGATTTCCTTGAAGAAGTGTGTCAGTCAGTGCAGATCCCAGTGTACGGTATTGGCGGTGTGCAGATCGGAAGCGGCCAGCTTGATGAGATGATGGCGCGGGGAGCTGCGGGAGCATGCATCATGTCGGGAATGATGCGGCTGTGAGAAATGTGAAAAAAATAACAAAGGAATCGTTGAAGTGCCATACACATGTGGCTCTGGAGATAAAATACATCAACAATATAAAAAAACATCAAAACGGAGTCTGTCAATTTTCAGACTCCGTTTTTTCATTATTTTCCTCTTTTTCTTCACTCGTATCTTTTTTGCCAAACTTCAGCTCCGAAAGAACCAGACCGGCTAAAGTCAGCACGATCCCCGCAAGACTGAAAACCGTCATCTGCTCGTGGAGCACGATAGCAGCTGCGATGACCGTGATCGGCGGGATGGCATAGATATAGACGCTGGATTCCACTGCACCCAGATGTTTGATGGCGAAATTCCACGTCGCGAAGCAGACGGCCGATGCTCCCAGGCCCAGAAACAGCATGTTGCTCAGATTTACAGGATCTGCGAACCGGGAAAGTTCCAGATGGCAATCCGTAAGAAACCATGCCGGTATCATGAATAAGATGCCGTATGCGAAGATCTTTCGCGTCACCTGGATCGTGTTGAAGCCGTAGCCGCTGATCCTGCGTGTCAGGATGGAGTAAAATGCCCATACGGCAGCAGCGATGAGAGCAAGGAGATCTCCGAGAGGTTCTGCCTGGAATTTCGTCGTGGAAAAACTGAGCATGCAGATGCCTGTCATGGCAATGGCGAATCCCACGAAGTACATCACCCGCAGCTTTTCTTTGCCGCGGGACACCGCATAGGAGAGAAGAACCGTGAAAAACGGCGCGACGGACGCGATGACGCTTACGTTAGATGCCGTCGTATGAGTCAAAGCGATATTTTCCAGCAGATAGTACAGGGTGATCCCTGAAAGACCTGCTCCTGCGAAGGTCAGTTCCTGGCGCAGTGTAGTGCCGCGGATGGGCTTTGGACAGGCTATGACCAGAGCGATCAGCCCCATCACAAACCGGATGATCAAAATCTCCACCGGAGCAAAATCCCTCAGCAGTATTTTTGTAGAAATAAATGTCGTGCCCCAAAGCAGTATGGTGAATATCGCCGCCATATGCCCCAGACCATGCTTTTGTTCATAATTTTCCGTCGTCATAGTTTTATTGATCATGCTCCTTGTTTTGCAAACTCCGCTCCCTCAAAAGAGCGCTTCCTATTATAATATAGTTTTTGCATCCGAAAAGTCAATATACATTCCGGAAGGCAGATACCGGAAAAATGCAAGTGTTGACATTTCAAGAAGGGTACAGTATATTGTAAAGGACTGATACATGCGGGATCAGTCAAAGCAAGTGACCAGGAAGTAACCAGACCGGAAGGACGGTTGCTTTTTTCATGTGTATTTTTAAATATTTGGAGATAGGAGAAAGAAGGAACGGTACGATGAGCAGTGAAATGAAAACGATCTGGATCGTAGGGGCAAAAGGCCGAGTGGGGAAAGCGCTGATGCGTCTTCTGGATGAACGGCAGTATAAGCTGTTTGAAACGGATATCGATGATGTGGATATTACTGATCAGGAAAGCGTGAATTCCTATATGAGGATCACAAGACCGGATGTAGTGATCAATTGTGCGGGCCTTACTGATGTAAAGCGGTGTGAAATGTACCCGGATGAGGCGTATCATGTAAACGCGCTGGGCGCAAGAAATCTGGCAATCGAAGTAGATGCATATGAGGCGAAGCTGATCCAGCTCTCGACGGATGATGTGTTCGGAAGCGGACTGACAGCTGTATGGTCGGAATTTGATCACACGGCTCCACGGTCGGTATACGGCAAATCCAAGTACGCAGGGGAACAGCTGGTGTCCAGCCTTTGCAGGAAGTATACGATCATAAGAAGCTCCTGGGTATACGGGATCGGAAAGGATTATGTTTCTCGCGTGCTGGATGCGGCGGAGAAAGGTGGAGAACTGAGAGTTTCTGCAAGTGAAATTTCATCGCCTACCAGTGCGGCAGAACTGGCACGGGCGATCCGTGTATTCATTGAACGCGATCTGTATGGCGTATATCATGTGACGGGTACGGGACGCTGCACGCGTTTTGAGTTTGCAAAGACGATTTTGGAATATGCCGGTAAATCTGACAGGCTGACGTTGCTGTCCAGAGAAGCGGCGGAGGATCTGCGTCCGATGTATTCTGTTTTGAACAATATGATGCTCCGGCTGGATCATGTCTATGAGCCAATGCACTGGAAAGAAGCTTTGCGGGAATATTTTGATGAGTTGGAAGGAGCAGAACGGTAAATGGAAATCGGAACGGAAAAAAAGAAGATGGGGCTGTCCACGCAGATTTTTATCGCGTTGCTGGCGGGAGCGATCTGCGGGGTCTGCGTTCACTATTTTTTAAAGGAAGGCTATTTCAGGGACACGATCCTGGTAGGCGGTGTATTTTATGTTCTTGGACAGGGATTTATTCGGCTAATGCAGATGCTGGTCGTTCCTCTGGTGTTGTGTTCGCTGGTGTGTGGAAGCATGTCCATCGGTGATACAAAGACGCTGGGGAAGGTCGGCGGCAAAGCGATCTTGTTTTATCTGTGCACGACGGCACTTGCCATTATAGTGGCTTTGGGGATCGCGCTTATGATCGATCCGGGAACGGGCGTTGCCATGGAAAATGTGAGCAAAGCTGATATCGGCAATACGGAGCAGGTCTCTATGGCAGATACACTACTGAATATCATTCCGAAAAATCCGATCGGTGCAATGGCGAATGGAGATATGCTCCCTATCATAGTGTTTGCGCTGTTTATCGGTGTGCTGCTGGCTAAGATGGGCAACAGGGCAAGTACGTTATCTAATTTCTTCGCACAGTTCAACGATTTGATGATGGAAATGACGATGGCTGTTATGAAGGTGGCCCCGATCGGCGTATTCTGTCTGATCGCCAAAACGTTTGCTGAGATCGGATTCGATGCCTTCCTGCCGATGCTAAAATATATGGGAGCCGTTACCCTGGCGCTGGCAGTGCAGTGTCTGGTGGTGTATCAGCTGCTGCTGTTTGTTTTCACTCGGCTCAATCCGCTGCGTTTTTTGAAAAGGTTTTCTCCTGTAATGATGTTTGCGTTTACGACGGCAACATCCAATGCGACCATTCCGCTTTCCATCGATACACTGGATAAAAAAATAGGGGTTTCCAAGAAAATCTCATCCTTTACGATCCCGCTGGGAGCGACTATCAATATGGATGGAACCTCGATAATGCAGGGTGTGGCGGTTATTTTCATTGCGCAGGTGTACGGCATGGAACTGACCCCGGCCCAGCTTTTGACCGTTATTGCAACTGCGATGATCGCATCCATAGGAACGGCAGGGATTCCGTCGGTTGGCCTGATCATGCTGGCCATGGTATTGACCTCAGTTGGACTTCCGACAGAAGGCATCGCACTCATAATGGGGATCGACCGTATTTTAGATATGCTTCGGACGGCAGTAAACATTACCGGCGATGCGGTCTGCACCACTATAGTTTCATCGCAGAACAAAGAGCTGGATCGGAGTATTTTTAATAGAGATTAAGGCTTTGAGCGGAAACCCTGGCGGCTTGTCGGAATACCGGGCGCTACCGGCTCTGTCAGCTCGGTTGCTGGAATGCCGGGCGCTGCCGGCTCAGTCAGCTCGGTTGCCGGGATGCCGGGCGCTGCCGGCTCTGTCAGCTCTGTTGTCGGGATGCCGGGCGCTGCCGGCTCTGTCAGACGGTTGAACGTTGCAAAATCTTCGAATCGAAGGTTTTGCCATACTGTTTCGAGAAAATGTTCGATCGAGGCCGTAGTGCTTTGATACTAATTCCTCAAATAAGGATTTTGGGAAGCAGTTTTGTAGAATTCCTGCAAAGCAGCTTTCACTGCTTTTTGATCGATATTGCATTTTTTCTGACTACCATGCTTAAAGTTGTACTCCTGACAGAATACCATGCATCAAATCGCACAGAACGTTTGCACTAATTCTCGATTTGCCTGCTCCAAAAAGCAAAAACGAAGATTTAGGTAGCTGATGAATCAGCACCCCAAACTCAGCAAAAAGAATAGTTGAAAAAAGAAAAAAATAAGCGAAAAATATCCTTGACATTGACAGTATAAAGTGATAAGATTATTTTCGTTGACAGCGGTCAGCATAAAACAAATCAATACGATGTGCACCATTAGCTCAGCTGGCAGAGCACCTGACTCTTAATCAGGGTGTCCAGGGTTCGAACCCCTGATGGTGTACCAATTAATAGAGGGTTGATAGCAACCCTCTATTTTCATGTTTTTTGGGCTATAAGCCCGTGCTGAACACGCATAGCGTGCGAAGTATGGCTCTGTTAAAAATGTTGGGGTGGAGGATACTCCAAGGATTTCAGAGCCTCTTTCATTTTTTGAAAAAAACGGCTCTGTTAAAAATGTTGGGGTGGAGGATACTCCAAGGATTTCAGAGCCTCTTTCATTTTTTGAAAAAACGCTGTTTTCATCGGCTCCTACGGGAGTATCCCACAGATAGTTTGCTGT
>NZ_JACRWC010000106.1 GCF_014306095.1 Lentihominibacter faecis | reverse complement strand
ATGTAAATGAGATTCGATAAACCCCGGTATGAGAGATCGACCTTTCAAATCAATTTCCTTCGTTTTGGTGCTTCTGAATTTTTCAACTCCCTTCTGATTTCCAACATAAATTATTTTATTTCCTTTTACTGCAACTGCTTCTGCTATCCTGTTCTCTTTATCAACTGTTATAACAGAACCTCCTGAAATTATTAAATCTGCACTCATAAAAAAACCTCCTTTTTCGTTTGTTCTCTTTGTAATAAATATACTTTGCCAAGCTAAAAACAATTTTAAAAGAACATTAATAATATCTAAAAATTTGCATTTTTTTAAAAACTCAGATTTTATGGACGGGTTGATTACAGGATCATAAAAAAACAGCGCATCTGCCGAAAAAAGCAATTGCGCTGTTTCTTATTTCTTTGTTTTTTGCAACTAATCGTTAGCCTTTCAAAAGGTGGCTGCCTACTTCTGCTTAATTGCAGCCTGTGCCGCAGCCAGTCTTGCGATAGGTACACGGAACGGCGAGCAGGATACATACTGAAGTCCTACTGCGTTGCAGAATTCGATGGATTTCGGATCTCCGCCGTGTTCTCCGCAGATACCCAGCTTGATGGAAGGTCTTGTCTGCTTACCAAGTTCTACTGCCATCTTCACCAGCTTGCCTACGCCAACCTGGTCGATGCTCTGGAACGGATCGTCATCAAAGATTCCCTTTTCTCTGTATTCCTTGATGATCTTGCCAGTGTCATCTCTGGAAAATCCAAATGTCATCTGAGTCAGGTCGTTTGTACCGAAGGAGAAGAATTCAGCTTCTTCTGCGATTTCATCAGCAGTAAGGGCAGCTCTTGGAATTTCGATCATCGTACCGATCAGATAATCGAACTTCACGCCTTCTCTTTCCAGAACAGCTTCTACTGTCTTTACAACTGTAGCCTTAACGTCAGCCAGTTCTTTTCTCATGCCTACCAGCGGGATCATGATTTCCGGAATGATGTCCAGACCCTGTTCTTTTCTCACTTCGATAGCAGCCATGATGATTGCTTCTGCCTGCATTTCAGCGATTTCAGGATATGTAACAGCAAGACGGCATCCTCTGTGACCCAGCATCGGGTTGAACTCGTGGAGTTCCTGCGTCTTCTTAGCCAGTTTTTCATAAGGTACGCCGATCTGTTCGGACAGTGCCTTGATTTCTTCATCTGTATGCGGAAGGAATTCGTGGAGAGGTGGATCCAGCAGACGGATGGTTACCGGTCTGTCTCCCATTGCCTCGTAGATTCCCTTGAAGTCGCCCTTCTGATAAGGCAGCAGGAATTTCAAAGCTTCTCTTCTTTCTTCTTCGCTGTCAGCCAGGATCATTCTTCTTACAGCCGGGATTCTTTCTTCTTCGAAGAACATGTGCTCAGTTCTGCAAAGTCCGATACCTTCTGCGCCGAATTCTACAGCCTGCTTAGCATCTCTCGGGTTGTCAGCATTTGTTCTGATCTTCAGTGTTCTGATTTCATCAGCCCAGGACATGATTTCTGCAAAGTCTCCGGATAATTCAGGCGGTACAGTCTTGATCTGGCCCTTCAGAACGTCACCTGCAGTACCATCGAGGGAGATGTAATCTCCTTCCTTGAATACGTATTCGCCGATAGTCAGTTCCTTAGCTTCTTCGTCAACCTTGATCTCTGCACAACCGGATACGCAGCACTTACCCATACCTCTTGCTACTACAGCAGCGTGGGAAGTCATTCCGCCTCTGGCTGTCAGGATACCTTCTGCAGCAACCATACCAGCCAGGTCTTCCGGAGAAGTCTCCAGTCTTACCAGGATAGCCTTTGCACCGTTAGCTACAGCAGTTTCCGCATCGGATGCATTGAAATAGATCTGTCCTGTTGCAGCACCAGGGGAAGCCGGCAGACCCTTGGTCAGCTTTTCAGCTTCCTTCAGTTCTTCTGCATCGAACATCGGGTGAAGCAGCTGGTCGATCTGAGCCGGTTCAATACGCATAACAGCCGTTTCCTTGTCGATCAGACCTTCGCTCTGCATGTCAACTGCGATCTTAACAGCAGCCGGAGCAGTTCTCTTGCCGTTTCTTGTCTGCAGCATGAACAGTTTGTTTCTTTCTACTGTGAACTCCATGTCCTGCATGTCTGTGTAGTGCTTTTCGAGGAGTTCTGCGATTCTTGTGAATTCTGTATATACTTCCGGGAAAGCCTGAGCCATTTCAGCGATCGGCTGCGGAGTACGGATACCAGCAACAACGTCTTCGCCCTGTGCGTTTACCAGGAATTCACCGAAGATCGCTTTTTCACCGTTGACCGGGCTTCTTGTGAAGGCTACGCCTGTACCGGATGTTTCTCCCATGTTACCGAATACCATGGACTGTACATTTACTGCAGTACCGATGCTGTCCGGGATCTCATTGAGCTGTCTGTAAAGGATAGCTCTGTCATTGTTCCAGGAGCGGAATACAGCCATGATTGCTTCCATCAGCTGATCCTTTGGTTCCTGAGGGAAGTCTCTTCCCATTTCTTCCTTAACGAGAGCCTTGTATCCAACGATGATTTCCTTTAAGTCTTCTGTCGTCAGATCTACGTCGAACTCATAGCCATGTTCTTCTTTCTTTGCATCGAAGATCGCATCGAATTTAGTCTTTGCGATTTCCATTACAACGTCACCAAACATCTGGATGAATCTTCTGTAGCTGTCATATGCGAAACGCGGATTTTCTGTCAGTGCAGCCAGTCCTTCTACCGTCTGGTCGTTCAGACCCAGGTTCAGGATGGTGTCCATCATACCAGGCATGGAGATCTTAGCACCTGAACGAACAGAAACTAGCAGAGGGTTTTCTACATCGCCAAACTTCTTGCCAGTTGTATTTTCCAGCTCTTCCAGCTTTTCAAAGATAGATGCTACAATATCGTCACCGATCTTTTTCCCTTCATCATAGTATCTGTTGCAGGCCTCAGTCGTTACGGTAAAGCCAAATGGTACCGGCAGACCGATCTTGGTCATTTCCGCCAGGTTGGCTCCCTTTCCGCCGAGGAGGTCTTTCATGTCCTTAGAACCTTCGTTAAAGGAATACACAAATTTTTTCATTTTTACATACACTCCTTGCTTAAAACTATTAGAATACAATTTTTGCTCTATATATTCTTTCACCTGGTCTACAGGGATTCGAATCTGTTCCATCGTGTCTCTGTCACGGATCGTTACACAGTGGTCTGTTTCCGTGTCAAAGTCCACGCAGATGGAGAACGGTGTACCGATCTCATCTTCTCTTCTGTACCTCTTGCCGATAGATCCTGTCACATCGTAATCTACACTGAAGTGCTTCGTCAGTTCCTCATAGATCGGTTCTGCTACCGGTGCCAGCTTCTTGGCCAGCGGGAGTACCGCTGCTTTGTACGGCGCCAGAGCCGGGTGCAGACGCAGTACAGTTCTCACGTCTTCCTTACCCTTACTGTCTGTCAGGACTTCTTCATCATACGCATCCAGCAGGAAAGCCAGCAGCATACGCTCTACGCCCACTGATGGTTCGATACAGTACGGTACATATTTCTCATTGGTTTCCGGATCCATGTAGCTCATATCCTGTCCAGATGTGGTCTGATGCGCTTTCAGGTCATAGTCAGTTCTGGAAGCGATGCCCCACAGTTCTCCCCAGCCGAACGGGAAACGATATTCGATATCTGTCGTCGCATTGCTGTAGTGCGAAAGCTCTTCTGGTTCGTGATCTCTCAGTTTCAGGTTTTCCTCACTGAGCCCCAGCGACTTCAGGAAGTTAACAGCATAGTCTTTCCAGTATGCGAACCACTCCAGCTCCGTTCCCGGTTTGCAGAAAAATTCCAGCTCCATCTGTTCGAATTCTCTGGTACGGAAAATGAAGTTTCCCGGGGTGATTTCATTACGGAAGGATTTACCTACCTGTGCGATACCAAACGGGATCTTTTTTCTGGAAGTTCTCTGTACATTCTTAAAGTTTACGAAGATCCCCTGTGCTGTTTCCGGTCTAAGATAGATCTCAGACTGAGAATCTTCCGTAACACCCTGGAACGTCTTAAACATCAGGTTAAACTGACGGATACCGGTGAAATCAGCCTTGCCGCATTCCGGACACTTGATGCCCTTTTCCTGAATGTAGCTTTCCAGCTTTTCATTTGGCCATCCGTCTACTACGGGCTCTTCAACGCCTTCTGCTTCTTTCATATAATCTTCGATAAGCTTGTCGGCGCGAAATCTTGCTTTGCACTGCTTACAGTCAATCAGAGGATCGGAGAATCCGCCCACGTGACCCGAAGCCACCCAGGTCTGTGGATTCATGAGGATCGCTGCATCAAGACCTACATTGTACTTGGATTCCTGTACAAACTTCCTTCTCCAGGCATCTTTTACGTTGTTCTTGAATTCCACACCAAGCGGACCGTAGTCCCACGTATTGGCAAGCCCACCGTAAATTTCTGATCCCGGATAAATAAATCCGCGATTTTTCGCCAGGGCTGTCAATTTTTCCATTGTCACTTCTGTGCTCATACTTTTTACTCCATATAAATCGATTATTCTTTCTCAGCCGTTTCTTCCTGTTCCTCTGCAGTCTCGCCCGCACCTTCTGCTGTATTGGCTGCTTCACAAGGAGCATCTGTCTCATCTTCGTCTTCACCGTCAAGACGACTTTCCTCATAAAGTTCTTCTGCTGCATCAGCGACTTCTTCTCCGGCCTTCTTGATCCTGCTTACCGCTTCACCGGCTTTCTCAAGACCCTTCTGATACCAGGTCGTGCTGCGCTCTTTCACTTCTCCAGCAACCGTACTGCTCTTTTCTGCAACAGATCCCATAGCATCCGTTACAGCATCGCTTACATCTATGATAGTTCCATCTGTCTTGATGATCTCGATGGAGCATTTAAAACCAAATGCCGCTACCACTGCCACTACCGCAGCGATCGGTGCAATTACCACTCCCACAAGACCAGCATTAACAGGAACGTTGAGAACCAATTCTCCGTCTTTCTTGACCTGGATCTTCGATACATTACCCTTTTTAACGATCTCTTTCAGGCGCGAAAACAGTGCTTCTCCTTTTTTCCCGAAGCCTTTTTTCTTTTCTCCTGTATTGATGATTTCCTCAATAGCAATGATAGCATCTACCACACTGCCGTCGGTTTCTTCCAGAGCCTGCTTAGCTTCTGCGTACGTAACGCCTGTTCTATCTTTGACTAATTCGATTTTTTCTAACGTGATTTCCATCATTTCCCTCCTGTTACTATACCTCAGATCAGCTTTTCACTTTTCAGATCCGAAGCGTCTAAATGATATGCTGCATATTCTCGTATAAGTTTCTGCAGCAACCGACCGGTATCCTCTTTTAATGCAAGGTTTTTAAGATTCTTTAAGGAGTTGATCGTAAAATACTTCAATATGTTTACTATACCAAATTCAGGATCATAAATCAATGTATGCTGCTGTGAATTTTCTGTGCAAAAGCTCTTCTGTTCTGTTTTGTCCTGCTGATTCTGCATTTTTTCCCAGCATTCCTGGCACAAAATCCCGCCTTCCGGAATACTGAATTTATATGCTTCTTTTTTCTCCCCGCAATGGACACATCGATCTACCTGCGGAGCCACGCCCGCATACTTGAACAGCTTTATTTGATACCCCAGCACAAGGGTACCTATTCCTCTGTCCCTGCTCTCAAGAAGATCAAAAAAATCAAGCAGCAAATGAAAGATCCCCGGTGCCGGAACCCCTTCCGAGAGCACACGTTCGGTAAATTCCAGAACGTACGCCCCATTCATATACTTGTCCACGTTTTCTCCGATCGCATAGTAGCTTTTGATCACATCAGCACTGTTGATATTATAACTGGCTCGATTCTTAAAAAGCTCATATCTGCCGTAAGTAAAGGGACGCAGTGCCAGAGAACTCTTGCCTCTGCCTTTTTCCTGAATACTGGTTCCTGCACTGATTTTTCCGTATTTTTTCGAAAACAGCAGGATCATCCGGCGATTGTATGAAGTTTTGATCTGCCTGAGTACGATTCCTTCTGTATCCGTAAGCAATGCTTTTCACCTACTCCTTATACCCGAAATTGGAAAGTGCGATATCACTGTCTCTCCAGTTTTCTTTTACCTTCACCCACAGTTCCAGATAAACCTTGGTCCCCAGCAACACCTCGATTTCTTCCCGGGCACTTTTACCGATCCCCTTCAGTTTTCGACCACCTTTTCCGATGATCATTCCTTTATGAGATTTCTTTTCACAGTAAATCACAGCATGGATTTTCGTGATTTTTTCTTCCTCTTTGTACTGTTCGATCTCCACAGCCACTCCATGAGGCACCTCGTCCTGCAGATACATCAGTATCTTTTCCCTTATGATCTCACTGACCACAAACCGTTCCGGATGTTCTGTGATCATATCGTCCGGGAAGTACATCGGGCCTTCTTCCATGAATTGCGCCACTTCTTTGATCACGTTTTCTACGTGTGTCCCTTCCTTTGCAGAAACGCCTATGATCTCCTCAAAAAGACCGAGATCCTCATACTCCTTGTAGATTTCAGCGAATTCATCCGGCTGCATCTTGTCGATCTTGTTGATGACCAGGATCTTCGGCGTTACGACATCATCCAGCAGATCCACTATATATTTGTCTCCGGGACCATCTGAAAGTTTATCGTCTACAATAAAAATTATGGCGTCCACTTCTTTCAGTGTACCGATCGCCGCATCGGTCATATACGATCCCAGCTTCGTCCTCGGGCGATGGATCCCCGGCGTATCGATAAAAATCATCTGCAGATCTTCCGGAAGTTCATCATCGCTGTAATGGGTGTAAATGCCGCGGATCGCATTACGTGTCGTCTGCGGTTTTTCCGTCGTGATAGCGATCTTTTCCCCTAAAATCGCATTCAGAAGCGTGGACTTTCCTACATTAGGGCGACCAATAATGCCTACAAAACCTGTTTTCATGCATTCCCTCCTTCCAGCCGGAATCCTTCCGGCAAAAGCACGTTCAGCGGTCTGATATGCAGCTGCTGTGGATCATCCGCCGTGATAACGATGATCTGCGGTGCAAACTCGAACATGAACTGTCTGCAGATCCCGCAGGGAACCGCTTCACTGCCTGATCCATAAATGGCAATAGCCTCAAATTTTCGTTCTCCTTCTGAAATAGCCTTGACAAAAGCAGTCCGCTCCGCGCAGATCGTTGCTCCAAAAGATGAATTTTCGATATTCACTCCGGTATAAACTTTTCCACCCTTTGTCAGCAATGCCGCTCCCACCTTATAATGCGAAAACGGCGCATACGCCTTGTCACTGGCTGCTCTGGCAAGTTCAAAGAGAGATTTCGCCGTGTTGCGGTCAATTTCAGGAATGTTTTTCTGTTCCATCTATACGCTCCTTTTCAAATCTAAAGCATCCATGATGAGCTCTTCCTGCTGACGCATCTGAACCTTGTCCGACTCTTCCATATGATCGTATCCCAGAAGGTGCAGCACACTGTGGACAAACAGATAAACGATTTCACGCATCTGTGAATGACCATACTCCTCAGCCTGTTTCTGCGCCTGCTCCAGACAGATCACCACGTCTCCCAGCAGAATCTCCTCCTCTTCATCCTCCCAGTCTATCTCATTAAAATCCTCGATCATAGGGAAGGACAGTACATCGGTAGGACGATCCACCTGGCGATACATTTTGTTCAGCTGATGGATCTCTTCCATTGAAACAAAGGAGAGACTGATTTCGACTCGTTCGTCTGGAATCCCTTCTTCCTTCAGGCAGAGCACTGCCGCCTGCTCGAGCGTTCCCAGGAGCATTGCACCCTGCTGCGGGATACGTTCCTCGTCACATAATAATCTCATGGATCTATTCCTCGCCTTCTTCGTTTATCGGATGCTTCCGATAATAATCATCGTACGCCTTGATTACTTTCTTTACCAGCTGGTGGCGCACCACATCGACATCCTTCAGCTCACAAAACCGTATCTCCTCCACATCACGTAAAACGCGACGCGCTTCGATCAGTCCCGACTTTTTCCCTCTGGGCAGATCGATCTGAGTGACGTCACCTGTAACGACTACTCGGGATCCGAACCCCATACGAGTCAAAAACATCTTCATTTGCTCCGGTGTTGTATTCTGCGCTTCATCTAAAATGATAAAGGAGTTATCCAGCGTTCTGCCCCGCATATAGGCCAACGGAACGACTTCTATAACTTCCTTCTCCTTCAGACGCATTGCACTTTCCCGACCTAAAACATCATACAGCGCATCATACAGCGGGCGCAGATACGGATCCACCTTTTCCTGCAGATCCCCCGGCAAAAATCCCAGCCGTTCTCCCGCTTCCACCGCAGGTCTTGCCAGGATGATCTTCTGAACCTCTTTGTTCTTCAATGCATTGACCGCCATCGCCACCGCAATGTAAGTTTTCCCCGTTCCTGCCGGTCCGATCCCGAATACGATATCGTGATTCCTTATGCTCTCCACATAGATCTTCTGTCCCAGCGTTTTGGGGCGCAGCGGTTTTCCATCATGTGTAAAACAGATGATCCCTTTTTCTACATTTTCCTGTTTGTAGGATATTCCTTCATTGCTGAGATCTGCAATGTAGTTGATTTTTTGCTGATCCAATTTGCCTCCTTTTTCCAATACGCCCATCATTTCTTTCAGCAGATTTTCCGCTTTCTGTGAATTTTCACCTTTTAAAAGCAACTCGTTTCCCCGCTGAATGATATCCACTTTTAAATTCTTTTCTATGATTTCCAGATTTCGATCCAGTCCGCCAAACAATTCTCTGCGATCAATGCTGTCACTGACGGATAGACTGCGCAGACCAGAGGTCTCCCCTTCTCTTTTATCCAATCATGATCTCCTTTTTCTTACGGAAATTTCCGTTTTTTTACCTGCTTCTAGTATACCATATCCTGGGCATTTTCGAAAATTATTTCTTTTCACGTTCAGCATCTTCCTTTTTCATGTCTATTTTCTGTTCCACTCCGATGTCTCGCTCAACTTCCAGCAAAACGTCAGCCTTGATCAATCCGGGAGTTTCCGTATAAGTAACTTCCTGGTCCAGGATCCGCTCCCCTTCCCTTAAAGATTTTTTCTCATACTCCCGCAGGGCTGCTTTTACCGTTTTCTGCAAAGCCTCCGGCGTCCGTTCTTTTTCAGAAAGCGTCACTTCTTTTACCGTGACCAGATGAGCAGAAAATGGTAACAGATGGACAAAATCCAACAACTTGTGCTCCGTTCGTACCGAAGCCTCATATCCTCCCCATCCCTTAGTGGAATCAAAATCAAAATTTCCAAGATGAATAGCGATCCCGGTGAAATAACTCCCCGTTTCTATCTTCTGACGCCGCGTTTTCTCAAAATAGTATTCCAGGTGACACGGTACCTTGGCCATCACCTTCCCATGAGCGTGCTGGTACTGTGTGAATTCTTTGTCTCCACGGCTGTAATCCGTGCTGTGATACTTGTAACGCCCACTGATCAAAAGATCACCTTTGTTGACGTAATCCCCTTTCTGCACCTTTGCATTGCCCTGAAGCGGCAGGATCTTCTGAACCATCCCGGCCTGAGAAGCAACGATATCGACAGGAACATCCAATGCCTCTTCCTTATTTTCCATAGGATCCCCGCCTTCTGCCAGATCCACATGAAGAAGCCTTCCTTCTTCATAAAAGCTTACCCATGTAAGAGCATCATATGTGCTGTACAGCAGTTCCTTTGCTTCTCCATAATCACCCTGCTTTCGCGCTCCTTCAAACACACCGGCATCCTGCAATGTCTTACGGATCTCCGCTTCATCCAGACTCCGATATCCGTCCACCTGTATTTCAGCGATAAACATGCTCTGATAAAAAAGCAGAGTGCCTAAAAGAAAGGCACCCGCGACTGCTGCAATATTTCGTTTTACTCTTTGCAGAAGGGGTATTGCACCGCCTTCCTTCAGCACCGTCAGCTTACAGTTATGTCCTGCCAGCTGCATTAACCGCTTATAATCCTCTCCCTGTAATCTGACCGTGTAAGTGATATCGTTTTTCCAGCGAAGATCCTCCAGTGTGATCTTGTGTTTCAAGCATTTATTGAGGATCTTCTTCGGATCGACTCCTTCGATCTTTATCTTCCTGTAATGTTTTAAAAAACCGAATTTCATCCACTTCACCTGCTATGAGCATACGCTCTTCCTTCAGCTTCGTCACGACAAATCCATGCCCCGAAATGGACGTGCAGCGCCTGCCGTTGGATACCACCACCTGCCGATCTGTCATAACCAGCAGTTTTTTGACGTTATCCACCACAGTGGTCTCTCCTGTTACTAAAACTCTCGGCATATTCACAGCAAAGTCAAATAGAAGTTCTTCTCGTATTGTCATGGTCGCCTCCTGCAGCACGCATGGATTTTCTTCATGCAATCTTACGCTACAGTATATTCGGTTTCTCGGAAAATATCACTAAAGCTGCCTTTTCCGCCATACGGATCCCATCGACTGCGGCCGATACGATCCCTCCTGCATATCCAGGGCCTTCTCCAGCCGGGAAAAGGCCGCCTATGCTGCTCTGTCCTGATTCATCCCTCAGGATCCTGACCGGCGATGAACTCCTGGTCTCCACAGCTTTCACCACTGCTTCCGGAGCATCGAACCCACAAAGTTTTCGACCCAGATGCGGCATGGCTTCCACGATAGAATCCACTGCAAAATCCGGCAGGCTGTTTCGCACAGGATCGGTCATATCATCACGGAATTTTTCATATGTCGTCTCCGGTATACTACCGTTTCCCTGACGGTAAGCCAGCTTCTCATACTTTTTTTGGAAAGCGATCCCCGCCAGCGGATCTTCCGATCTAAAATCTTCTGTTTTCACATCGACTAAAAGCCCACTATTCGCATATGCACCATCTCTTGCGGATCCGCTCATACCATTGGTGACGGCAGTTTCAGGTTCCGAGCTGGAATCGATAATATCACCGCCCGGGCACATGCAGAAGGTATACACACCTCTGCCGTTTTCACACTTGTGATGCAGCTTGTATTCCGCAGGCCCCAGGATATCCGCAAGGCTTCCATCTCCATACTGCGCTTCATTGATGATTTTCTGTAAATGCTGGATCCGCACGCCGATAGAAAAGGGCTTCTGCTCCATGGCAGCTTCATGATCCCGCAGCATCTCGAAGGTGTCACGCGCGCTGTGACCCGTCGCCAGAATCAGACAGGATGTTGACAGTTCGTACAGTTCTGTGCTTTTATCTTCTTTTCGCTTTTGCACGATCACTTTTTCCACTTGCTGCAAAGTCCGCTCCCCCGCTTTATTTTCACCGGAAAGCTTTATGTCTTCCAGGCGGTTTCCAAAGCGGATCTCTCCACCAAGCATTTCGATTTTTCGGCGGATATTCTTTACGATCCCCTGCAGCTTGTCTGTCCCGATATGGGGTTTCTGTTTATATAAAATGCCGGGATCTGCACCAGCCTCCACAAATTCTTCCAGTACCTTGCCGATGCGGATATCCTTGATCCCAGTCGTCAGCTTTCCGTCGGAAAACGTTCCTGCACCGCCCTCTCCAAACTGAACATTCGATTCCGGATCGAGGATGCCGTCCTTCCAGAATTTCTGAACAGTCTTGATGCGCTGCTCCACCGGTTCTCCTCGTTCCAGGATAACAGGGTTAAGACCCATCTCCGCAAGGATGAGTCCTGCGAACATGCCTGCAGGACCGAATCCAACCACGACGGGACGCTCTTTTCCGGAACCGTCTGCAACAGGCACCTGATATTTTCTCTCCGCCGCTTCTTTCAGCGGAAGCTTCTGGCTGCAGGAAAACTCTAAAGTATACACTTTCTTTATATCCGGTTTTTTCCGTGCATCGACAGACTCTTTTATGATTTTCAGATCATGTATATCCAGATCCTTTTTCTTTATTTTTTTTCGTACAGCAGTCGGCAGTTCCTCTTGTGACTGCCTGATATCCAGCTTTATTTCACTTATCCTGTATCTCATCATGCTCCTGTTTTTTCATTTTCTGTTTTCTATATTCACAGCAATATTTCATTTAAATGCTGTGCCGCCCGGATACCAGTCTCCCAGGCATTCTGCAAATTGAAGCCTCCACATTTTCCTTGTACATCCAGGATTTCTCCCACCAGATAAAATCCCGGCACGATCCTGGACTCCATCGTCTGCATATCTATTTCATCCAGACGGATCCCGCCTGCCGTGCACTGTGCACTTTTCCAGCCCTTCACACCTCGCACCGGAAGTCTCCACGCCTTTATGTCCTCCAATGAGACTATTTGAGAAAGAGCATAGGACAAAATCCCGAACGAGCTTTTCCTGTGCAGCAGCTCTTTTTCTGAGAAATCCGGCGCCAGATCCAGTTCCAGATGATAACGCTGCAGGGATTCCCGCACCGAAGCGCCCTTTTCTGCTGTGATATGCATAGTCAGATTCATGACACAAATACCAGAAATGCCGTCTTCCGTAAACTGGATTTCTCCCGTTTCTTCCGCCAGCAGCCGGTCTTCTATGAACAGGCGTACCGTTCCCCTGGCTCGCACGCCTTTGATCTTCTGCAGATCTCCGCACTCGATCCCCGTCAGGATCGGATAGATCGTCGTGGTTTCATGACCCATACTGCGTGCCAGACCATATCCGTCTCCAGTAGTCCCCAGTGACGGAGCAGCCTTGCCTCCGACTGCCAGGATCACCTTCTTTGCAGAAAAGGATCGTTTCCCGCTAAAGATCTGAAAATGATCCACCTTTTTCTGGATCTTCGTCACACCGCAGTCCAGCACCACTTCTGTGCCTTTTTCCAAAGCAGCTTCTTCCAGCACCCGTGCCACATCTCGAGCCTGATTGGAATATGGATAATACCGTCCTTCTGCATCGTGATAGAGTTCCATTCCCAGTGATTTAAAAAAATCCAGGGTCAGATCGCAGTGTGCACAGGCAGTATTGGTGATATTGCACCGTCCTCCACCGGTCGCCATGATCTTACGCCCCAGAATTCCGTTTTTCTCAAGCAGCACAGTATGAAAATGTGAAGAAAGCGAAGCAGCCGCCGCAAGACCGGATGCTCCGCCTCCTATAATGCAGATATCATAATTTCGCATGAATATCTCCTATCACTGCATTGATTTCTTCTTCTCGCTTAGCCTGCAGACGTTCCTGTACTTTTTCTTCCGTCTCTTCTTCCGGCGTGATACGAACAGGCTCTCTCTTTCTCTTGTAGATCTTCACGTAAGCTTTTCTCTGATGCGGCATGTCGATACCCAGTTCAATGATATTGATTCCCTGCATCACCATGAAAAATCCCATCAGTACAACAGTGCTGAGAAACATGACCAGCGGATTGATAAAACCAAACAGCCCAACTACAACCGTCATAACGCCAGTGATCATAGTGATACGAAAGTTTTCCCGCTTTCTCTCCAGGTTGATATGAGTGGCCGCCTCGATACGCAGTATGCCGGATACCAGCACCCACATGCCAAACACCAGCGGGATCGCCGTGTCCGCAACCAGCTGATTGCAAAGAACCAGGATCCCCAGCAACAACGTGATCAGTGCATCGGTCAGGATCCACCCGTTGTTGTCACCCTTGTTGTTCAAGCCTCTTCCCATCATATACGCGCAGATGTGGATCAGACCATTCAGAACCATCACCAGTCCGATGACAAACGCGATCGCCAGGAATGTCTGTCCCGGGTTGATAAAACAAAAAATACCAGTCAGCAGCATAAGCACACCGCCTATGATCGTTAACATTCTCATTTAAAAAAACTCCTTCTAACTACCAGATATCATCAAATTCTTTTTCCTGAAAAGCATCTTTTTCTCTATGATTTCCTTCCATGCTCTGCTCTTCCTCCTGCTGCGGATCTTTCTCCGCCAGTTTCGCCAGGAGCACGCCAGCTCCCGTGATCAGAATCGCAGTCCGAAGTACTCTGTTTATTTTTCGAAACATAATTCCATCCTTCCTCTACGTTGACTACAGTATACCATAAAATACTGCAAAGAAAAAAGGAGATTATGTGTTTTCTCTCTTCCGAAAAATGGTATACTTATAGGAAGGATATATTCCAATAAATTTCTGCAAAGGAGGCGGCCATGGAGCTTACAAAAAACCGAGTGATACTGCACTGCGACATGAATGGATTCTTCGCATCCGTTGAACTCCTGGATTATCCGGAGCTTCGCGATAAACCCATGGCGGTATGCGGTGATCCGGAAGGCCGTCACGGTATTATCCTGGCGAAAAACGAGATTGCCAAACGGTACGGTATCGTAACAGCAGAAACTCTGTGGCAGGCCAGAAAAAAATGCCCGGATCTGCAAACAGTTCCGCCCCATCATAAGAAATATCAGCATTACAGCCGACTTATCAATGAAATCTATCTGCAGTACACCGATATGGTAGAGCCTTTCAGTGTGGACGAATCCTGGCTGGATGTGACCGCCAGTCAGAAACTGTTCGGCAATGGGAAGCAGATCGCCGATAAGATCCGCCATCAAGTCAAAAAAGAACTGGGACTTACTCTTTCTGCAGGGGTATCTTTTAATAAAATTTTTGCAAAAATGGGCAGCGATTACAAGAAACCCGATGCTACTACAGTTATTACACAGGAAAACTACAAAAATATTCTGTGGCCACTGGACATCCGCGATCTCTTTTTCGTAGGAAAAGCCACTGCAGACAAACTGCAGGGGATCGGCATCCACACCATCGGTCAGCTGGCAGAATCAGACCGCCACACCGTAACTGCCCTGCTGGGCAAACAGGGCAGCATTATCCACGACTATGCTAATGGTCTGGATCAGACCCCTGTCAGCCGGTTTGACGAAAGAGAAGATGTCAAGTCCATCGGAAACGGCTCCACATTCCGCCGCAATCTGGAGGGGATCCAGGATATCCGTACGGCTGTCATTGCTCTTTCTGACACGGTGGCAGTCCGCCTGCGCAAAAAGAAAAAGAAGGCCTTCGGTGTCAAAGTAGACATCAAAGATCCTTCTTTAAAAGTCATTTCCAGGCAGCAGCAGCTAGATAACCCTACCAATCTGGCAGAGAACATCGCAGATACCGCTGTCTCTATCATCGAAAAGTCCTGGAACCTGCGTCACCCCATCCGAATGCTTACTGTTACAGCCATCAATCTGTGCCCGGAAGATCAGGCTCAGCAGCTTTCCCTTTTTTCCAGCGAAAACATCCAGAACGAAACGGGCGAAAAAATGGAACGTACCATGGATGATATACGGAAAAAATTCGGCAGGAATGCCATCACATTCGGTCGCATCATCAAAAATGATATCGGATTGGAATCCATTAAAAGCCCTGAAGATTCCAAATAACCAGGCCGTTCCTTCTCAGAAGACGAGAGTACGTCTTTCTAAGCAATGGACTTGATGAATGCACGAAAATCGCTTATGATCTGCTCCATATCGGCAGATTCATCATCAAGTGCCAGTCCATAGAACGGAGGTACGTCCAGACCGCGTTCTTCGATGGCTTTTTTCAATTCTTCTATGTACACGCCTTCGCCTTCGATGATAGCATCGTTAAAGGAGAGGTCTACAGGACTTCCACCCCAGTTTTCATCCCACGCTGTAATGGTAACACCACACGTCGGGGAACCGTCGCATCCCAGCACGCCAACTACTTTATAGCCTTCTCTTCTGTATTCTTCCATGTAGTCCGCCTGACGCTCTGCAATCTCCCTGCATTGTCTGCGGAATCCTACGTTGTCATACAGATTCTTCGTGTGCCACCATCTCTGGATTCCGATATACAGCGTTTCCGGACAGTCCATCTGCTGGATCCCCAGATCGTTTTCATACAGTGTGTCGAAAACTTCTTTACACATTCCCGGATATCTTGCCAGTCCTTTTACTTTGTTGTTTGTATTCAGCAAACAACTGGATACAAAAATCACTTTTTTACTCCTGTTATCATCTCTTCTGTCCATTCCTAAACCTCCTCACATAAACATTATATTTTTATTTTCATCCATGTGTTATGCCAGCGTTTCCGCCAGATCATACAGCATCGGGTTGAACTCACGCTTCATCTGCAAAGCTTCTTCCAGTCCGCATGCACGAATCTCTCCCCCGGTGATGCCGATGGCCTTGCTTTCTTCATCATCGTAAAGCAGTTCTGCCGCCTTCGCACCCATCAGGCTGGCCAGGACCCTGTCCTGTCGGCTCGGTGTTCCTCCTCGCTGGATATGACCCGGCACCACTGCACGGGTCTCCTGTCCCGTCCGTTCTTCTATGATATCCCGCAGCTCAGCCGTGCTGACCGGTACGCCCTCTGCCTTGATGATAATGCTGTGGCGCTTGCCCGACTGCTGTCCTCGCAGGATCCGTCTGCAGGCACGATTGATATCCAGTTCGATTTCCGGGATCAGAATATCGTCCGCTCCACCGGCAAGCCCCGCGTGAAGAGCGATATCTCCGCAATGACGTCCCATAACTTCTATGATACTGGTTCTTTCGTGAGCTGATGACGTATCACGTATGTTGGAAATCATAGCCAGAACCGTATTTACCGCTGTATCAAATCCAATCGTGTAATCCGTATACGCCAGGTCATTATCTATCGTTCCCGGAATACCCATCACGTGAACGCCTCTCCGGGAAAGCTCCATTCCGCCTCGAAAAGAGCCATCTCCTCCTATCACCACAACACCCTCTATTCCGAATGTATCCAGAACAGAAACAGCACGTTCCTGTCCCTCTTCTGTCCGAAACCGTTCGCTCCTTGCTGTTCGCAGGATCGTACCGCCCCTCTGCAGTATGTCCCCAACCGAATGCCACTGCATTTTTTCAATATTTCCATCCAGAAGCCCTTCGAATCCGCGATCGATCGCATAAACCTCCATTCCCATAGAGAGCCCCTTTCGCACAGTCGCCCGAACCGCTGCGTTCATGCCCGATGCATCTCCGCCACTGGTCAATATTCCGATCCTCTTCATAAGCAAACTACCTCCTTTTTACCGGTTGTTATCCTTTATAATTTTCTGCGCCGACAAGATCTGTGATCTTCTGCTGAAAATCGTGATCCGGAACCACCCACAGACTTTCATCCGTCCGGAATGATCCACCTTCCGGCAGATATATGATTGTCTGACATTCACCGGGATGACTTCTCATCACCTGCCGGATCTGCTCCAATATCTCATCCTTATCCACACCTTGCGGAAGCTTGATCTTGATCAGTCCCTGAGGCTGCCGTGCAGCCTTTGCAGAAAGCCGGCCGCTGCCAAACTTCTCCGGCATATCCTTTGCAGAATCCTCCGGTATGGCATCCTTAAGCTCTCTCAGATCCACGATGTTCTCTGCCAGCAGCTTCGGCATCTCGCCCTCTTTGAAATTGATGCTGCCGGTGACAGATATAATAGCGTCCTCCTGTAAAATGCTGCTGTACCGATCGTAAATATTGGGAAATACCACGATCTCCACCGCGCCATACAAATCTTCTATATTCAAAAACGCCATCATCTTGTTGTTCTTTGTGATCAATGTTTTTTTGCCGGTGATAATTCCTGCCATGACTGCCTGCATCCCGTCACGCACAAAACTATGCTGGCTCCCGTTTTCTTCACTGTCCAGAACATCTGCCAGATCCTGCGCTGTAACAGTCGTCATCTTTGCGATCCGCTCCTCAAACTCCCGCAGCGGATGATCCGTCAGATACACACCCAGCATTTCCTTTTCCTGAGCCAGAAGAACTGACTTTTCAAAATTCTTAACTGCCGGCAGCCGGTTGACTACATTGCTCTCCTCCATGGTATCCGCCGCCAGCTGAAACAGAGAAAGCTGTCCTTCGATGTTCTTCTTCGCACTTGACTGAGCCGACTCGATCAGGCTTTCATAGATGCCGATATGAGCCGCTCTATTAGGATCGAAACAATCCAGTGCACCAGCTTTTATCAGGCTTTCGATTGCCTTTTTATTGATCTTATGAACGTCAAGATTCTCAATAAAGCGGAAAATATCACCCGGGATCCCTTTCGTTTCACGAGCCTCGATGATAGCATCGATGACCCCGTCTCCCACGTTTTTCACACCGGAAAGCCCGAACCGTATCTTTCCATCTGTAACAGAAAATTTCTTATCGCTTTCATTCACATCAGGAGGCAGTACCTGGATCCCCATCTCCTGGCAGTTTCTCATGTATTTTGATATCGAATTGGCATCCCCAGTCACACTGGTCATCAGAGCTGCCATGAATTCTGCCGGATAATGGACCTTCAGATAGCCGGTCTCATAAGCCAGCACCGCATATGCCGCCGCATGTGACTTGTTGAATGCGTATTCCGCGAAGCTTACCATCTGGTTGAAGATCTCCTCTGCGGCATCTTCCGGCACACCGTTTCTCACACATCCTGCGATCTCCACATTGCCGTCATCATCGGTCTTGCCATGAATAAAGTACTCTTTTTCCTCCAGCATAACGTCCATCTTTTTCTTACTCATGGCACGGCGCACCAGATCGGAACGTCCATAGGAATAACCGCCCAGATCGCGCACGATCTGCATGACCTGCTCCTGGTACACCAGACAGCCATAGGTAACAGATAATATCGGTTCCAGACTCTTATGGATATAAGCGATATTATGCGGATGCTTCTTGTTTTCTATATATGTTGGAATAGACGCCATCGGTCCCGGACGGTACAGGGAGATCCCGGCGACGATATCTTCAAAGCAGTCCGGCTTCAAATTCTTCATAAACTGAGTCATGCCGCCGCTTTCCAGCTGAAAGATCCCTTCCGTATTGCCTTTCGCGATAATTTCATATACCTTCGGATCATCGTATTCCATCCTGGAAAAATCGATTTTGACCCCGTGATCCTTTTCGATCATCGCAAGCGCATCTCTTATGATCGTCAGGTTTCTCAGCCCCAGAAAGTCCATTTTCAACAGTCCCAGCTCTTCGATCGTCGTCATATTGAACTGAGTGGACAGCCCTTTATCCGCAAGATACAGTGGCACGTATTCATCGATACTGTCCCTGGATATCACCACGCCGGCTGCGTGCGTTGACGCATGGCGCGGCATACCTTCGATGGCTCTTGCCATGTCTATGACCTTTCGGGTCGTTTCATCGCCTTCGTATTTCGCTTTCAGTTCCGGGCTCATTTCCAGAGCTTTATCGATGGTCATTTTTAATGCAAAGGGAATCGCTTTCGCGATGGCATCGGTCTCCGGATAGCTGACATTGAGTACACGCCCGACATCTCTTACAGCCTGCTTGGCCTTCATCGTACCAAATGTGATGATCTGAGAGACCTTATCCTCTCCGTATTTTCGCGTTACATAGTCAATGACTTCGCCGCGCCGTTCATAGCAGAAATCGATATCGATATCCGGCATGCTGACACGTTCCGGATTGAGAAACCGCTCAAAGATCAGCCCATATTTGATCGGATCGATATCGGTGATACGCAATGTATATGCTACGATGCTTCCCGCCGCGGAGCCTCGCCCCGGCCCTACCATGATATGATTTTCCTTAGCGTAATTGATAAAGTCCCAGACGATGAGGAAGTATTCCACATAGCCCATATTTTCAATGGTGGATAACTCGTAATTCAGTCGCTCCTGCAGATCTGCAAGGGCTTCCCCTTCTGTCTCCGGATAACGTTCTACCAGTCCCTTCTCACAGAGCTTCCGAAGGTATTCAGGTTTGGTCAGTCCCTCCGGAGCCTGGAAATCCGGCAGATGCAGTTCGCCAAATGTGAAGGTCACGTCACACTGCTGGGCGATTTTTTCCGTGTTATCGCACGCCTCCGGAATAGATGCGAAGATCTTACGCATTTCATCCTCAGATTTGAGATAGAACTGATCGTTGGAAAACCGCATGCGATTCTCTTCATCCACCGTCGTTCCCATCTGGATACACATCAGGATATCCTGTGCCACCGCATCTTCCTGACGCACATAATGAGAGTCGTTGGTCGCGACAAACGGAATCCCGGTTTCTGCATGAAGCCGCTTCATATCCGGCAAAATGCGCGCTTCTTCCTCCAGCCCCTGATCCTGCAGTTCAAGGTAAAAATTACCCTCGCCGAAGATATCCAGCATTTCCAGTGCTTCTTTCTTAGCGCCTTCGTAATCGCCGTTTAACAATCTATGAGGGATCTCTCCCGCCAGACATGCCGATAAAGCGATCAGTCCTTCATGATACTGCCTGAGTACATTCTTATCGATCCGCGGCTTGTAGTAAAAGCCATGGCGGTATCCTTCCGAAACGATCTTCATCAGATTTTTATATCCCTGATTGTTCTTTGCCAGCAATACCAGGTGCCCCATCCTCTTATCCCGTTCAGCATCTTTGTCGAACAAGGTACGGGCAGCTGTATAGACCTCGCAGCCGATCACAGGGCGAATGCCCTGTTTTTTACATTCCCTGTAAAAATCGATGACCCCGAACATAACGCCGTGGTCTGTGATAGCCAGCGACGTCATGCCCAGTTCCTTTGCACGCGCCACCAGATCTCCGATCCGGGCAGCACCGTCCAGCAAACTGTATTCTGTATGTACATGTAAATGTGTAAATGCCATATAAAACCTCTTTTAGTATTCTACTAATATTTTATCATACTCTGCGATAAAATTATATGACGAACTTTTTGAACAATTTTTCTATTGTATAATTCTGACGAATCAAGTAGAATAAAAGAGATTATGGACAGGATCCAGAGAAGGAGACATTATGAAAAAAACCCTTATTATTATCACCGCAGTCATCGCATGCATCATCGTCGCGATAGCCGGGCTGATTCTCGCATATACCAGATCTTCCGACTACACTGCTGATCATCTGCCGCAGAAAACCTCGATCAATGGAGTCGACTGCTCTAATCTTACTTACGATGAAGCTTTCAGTCAGCTCTCTGATGAGTGGAACAAGAAAACTCTGACCGTAGTAGGAAGTCTTAACGACAAATTGGCAGAGTTTACACATTTTGACTGTACATATGACATTGCCGGTCAGATACGCTCCATAAAAGAAAAGCATCTCCTGACCGCAGCCATGAGCCATTATCTTCGCACACCGTTTTCCGTGAAGATCCCCATGACAATCAAAACCTGCGGCGATTCCTTCAAGGAACAGGTGATGAACTCTGAATTCCTCAACAATCCAAACGCGAAAGCCAGTACAGATGCTTACGTCGATTTGTCGGATCCGGATTTTCCGATCATTCCTGAAAAAATGGGAACAGCCATTGATAAGGATCGGTTCTTCCAGGCAATGCTGGAGCAGATCCAGTCCGGAAATCTTCAGATGATCTATGATGAAAAAAAATACAACGATATACCGAAGGTAACATCTGATGACGAAAATCTTATCAAATATCAGGAATTCTGCAAAAAATATCTTGGACAAAAAATAGATTATGAACTGGGAGAGGATTCTTTCACCGTTTCAGTAGAAGAATTGAGCACTATGTTTGACAGCAGCCTTTCCGGGAAAGCAAGCACTGAAGGTGTGAAGGAGTATGTAAAACAACTGGCAGAAAAATATAACACGGTAGGAATCGAACGTACTTTTGAAACCCTGGCCGGAAAAAAGATCACTGTAAAGGGCGGTACATACGGATGGAAGATCGATCAGGAAAAAGAAGCCGAACAGCTTACAAAAGACCTGGAATCTCATAAAGATGTGAAGCGCGAACCGATCTATTCCAAAAAAGGCTACGGCACATATTCCCGCCTTCTCGGCAACACCTATGCCGACGTAGACTTCAGCAGACAGGAAGTACGCTTTTATCGCGACGGTGTCTTGAAATTCTCCTGCAGCGTCGTAACAGGAAATCAGGCGCGTGGCGACGCTACGCCGACAGGGACATACTTTATCATGAACAAACTGCGAAACGTGATTCTCAAAGGCGACGACTATGAGTCGCCGGTATCCTACTGGATGGGTATTACTCCGACAGGGATCGGCTTCCACGATGCCAGCTGGAGAAGCAGCTTCGGCGGCAGTATCTGGAGAACCAACGGAAGCCATGGCTGCGTCAATATGCCTACCGGGCGGATCCCTGAATTTTACAGACAGGCTGAAGTCGGCATGCCGGTCGTAATGCACTACTAAAACCTGAAACCCTGTAAACTGCAAAACTGCATCGGATCGAGGATCTTCAAAATTCCTCGCCCCGATGCAGTTTTTTCATGCTTTTTTTCTGCTGCAAAGCCTCCGCGCTACTCCGAAGACAGCATGCTCCTGACGTTCTTATAATACACATACATACTCTTGATCCCGTAAATATCCAGGATCCGTATATTTCCTGTCAGATAATCCTGCAGGATGACGTAATTGATCCCGACGCCAATCAGATATCCTTCAAACTCCTCCATGGTATTGGATCCCACCAGCTGCGACACCTTGACGTAACGTCCGATCTGAGTACGGAAGATCCCATTGAGATACTGCACGGCATTGTAATCCAGGAGCTCGTTGTATTCCGGCAGAAGAAGCGGATTCGCCGGGACCTGAAACGTTGGACTGTTGGGAATGATCTGCGGATAGGAACCGCTCTGCTGCATCCCGAAGTTCCCGGAACCGCCGGTCGATATCGCCGCCCCTGCCGAACCCGGCAGCACCGCTTCTGCAGGAATCTGCTCCGTTCCCATGATTTCAGTCATATCTTCCCGGGCAATCATTTCTGCCCCTTGTTCCTGTGTTGCCATAAAACCACCTTTCTGACTCATGTAGCTGCATAATAGGAAGTCGGAATATAAAAGCAGTGATCCCCGACACGATTGTGGATGACTCCAACACGGGTCGGGAAGTAGATCGGACAGATACTGCTGTAGGGATTATGAAAAAAGAGAGAATGATCTACTCCTGCCAGCCTGCCTCCTGCAATAGCCCAGTCGGCAATCGCATAATGTTCCTCCAGAGGTATCATGTTATAAACATTCTGTGGATTGTAAACGCCTCCAACACTGGTTTTCATACATGTAAACTGACCAGGCTGCTCGATCACACTGCGAATATCTCCTCCACCGTTGATCCGGGCAAATTCCCCATAATTGATCGTTGCTCTGTTCATAACGACTGTAGCGACGCCCATCATACCATCCGTTCCTTCACCACCCGCCTCACACTGAATGAGCCGTGCAAAAAGCTCTCTCGTATCCATTGCTTCTGCTCCGCCTTTCCCTGTTTTCTTTCTCATACTATGCAGTGGTTCACTTTTTTGTGCGAAACAGAAGCTTCCTCAGCTTAGACCAGTCCCATGGAACAAGTGGATATAAGTAGGATGTTCCAACGATCGTTCTGGTAGCGGCCATCACTGCCACTGAAATCAAAAATCCTATGGCAACGCCCTCCCAGCCCAGCAAATGAGCACCGATCAACATGAGCACACGCACGAATTTGATCCCGAATCCCAGCTCGATGCTGGGCTGCGTGAAGCTTGCCAGAGCGACTACAGCCATGCACAGGATGGTCTGCGGCACGAACCATCCTGATGAAACCGAAAACTCACCCAGTATCAACGCCCCGATCACCGACAGCGACATGCCCAGGGAATCTGGCGTATTCAAGGATGCCAGCTTCAATCCGTCCACTGCCAGTTCCAGCAATATAAACTGCCAGAAAATGCTTATGGCAAATTCTTCTTCGGTAATGAAAAACCGCAATGCTTCATTAACTGGGATATCCCCTTCTGCAAAAAGCAGATACACCGGTGTTGCAAACAGGATCACGAATATGTTTAAAATCCGCAAAAATCGAAAATAATTCCCTGTAAGCAAAGGAAAATAATAATCATCAATATCCTGCAGGAAATCAAATATCCCTGCAGGAAGAAGGATCACAGTTGGCGAATTGTCAACGATCACTGCCAGCTTTCCTTCCTCTACGTGAGCCGCAATGATATCCGGGCGCTGAGAATAACGCACTTTCGGAAAAGGATTGCACCAGCTAAGCTTCTTTCCAGTCAGAGCCTCCACCAGAGTCTGTTCTGTGACCGTCAGCCCCCGCAAACGAAGCTGCTTCAGTGTCTGATCCATTTTCTTCACCATATCCTGATCTGCCCGATCCTTCATATACGCCAGGGCAACATCTGTTTTAGTCACTTCTCCTACAGCATATATCTTGAAAATAAGAGCATTATCCCGGATCCTTCTGCGAAGCAGTGCGATGTTCATCATCATTGCTTCTACGAAACCGTCTTTCGCTCCTCGCAAACTTTTTTCCTTGGAAGGTTCTGCCACACTGCGAAGGGGATAATCACGTCCATCAATAATGATTATCTGATCATACCCATCGATCAGAAGCGGGATCAATCCGGAGTACAGAAACTGTATTCCCTGTTTCATGTCGGAAGCCAGCAGACAATCAAGGAATGCCAGGTTATACGCCATAAATTCTCCGGCGGTTTTCGCTCGATCCACTGTTTTTTTATCCAGTCCCTGCAAGCTGGCTACTACCCGCTGCATAACATCTCCGTCCACCAGACCGTCCACGAAAAACATAGTTGCATCCCGCTCTCCGATCTTCAGTTTTCTTTCCAGCAGGTCAAAGCTTTCATCTACCGGAACCTGACTCTTGATCTGCCTCAGCAGATTTTCATATTCACTCATAAAAAAACCTCGCATCTTTTTCCTTAGTTTGTTAAAAAACAGGAATGTTTATGCGAGGTTCTTTTCTCTATTCTTACAGGATTTTCAGGCTAACGCTTCTTTTTCTTTTTGCCGGCCTGACCCTTATGCACCGGTGTGCGGTTTGCTTCACGCTTTTTTTCAGCCTTCTCTTCCCGCTTGTTTCTGCCCAGCGCCCGGAACACCATGAAAACGATGTACACCAGGGCTGCAGCAATGCAGACATAAACCATCTGTCTGCCGTCATCAACATGACCGAGATACTTTGCAAAAAGCAACACACCGATCATGAAGATCCAAAAATATAAAAACTTTCCTACGATACCACCGTTGTTCATCGCTATGCTCCTTTATTTATTATATTACTTCAGTTTTGCAATCAACTCGCCTGCCTTGACCTGCTGACCTTCTTTGATGTAGATCTTGTCAACAACGCCCTTTGCAGGAGCCAGAATATTGGTCTCCATCTTCATGGCTTCGATTACCGCGATCGGCTGCTTTTCTTCCACTTCATCGCCTTCGGCAATCAGCACCTTAATGATATTACCCGGGATGTTTGCTCCGATTTCATTCGGATCTTCTGCATTGGCATAAACGATCTGGGACGAATTCGCTCCGATGTTAGAAGCAGCCTGGTCTTTGATCTTGACAGCACTTCTGTTGCCGTTGACTTCGAATACCAGATTTCTGAATCCTTCATCATCTGCATCTCTTACATCAGACAGTCTGACAACCAGTTCCTTACCCTCTGCGATCTTGACTTCACATGTCTCTCCTTCAGATAAGCCATGGAAGAAGATATCACTGCCCATCAGGCGGAAGTTACCTTCCTTGTCCAGGCTCTTGAGATAATCCTCAAATACTTTCGGGTACAGCGCATAACTGAGAGCTTCTTTCTCTGTTCCTTCCAGTCCATATTTCTCGACCAGCAGCTTCTTGATACCGTCGAAATCTTCTTCCGGCAGCAATTCGCCCGGTCTGCAGGTGATCGGCTTCTTGCCGTGAAGTACAAGCTTCTGGAGTTTTTCCGGGAAGCCGCCTTCTGGCTGACCCATCATGCCTTCGAAGTAGGAAACGATGGAATCAGGGAAGTCAATATCCTTCGCCTTCTCATAGATATTTTCCGGCGTCAGTTCATTCTGCACCATGAAAATAGCCATATCGCCAACAGCTTTAGAGGACGGTGTTACCTTAACGATATCACCCAGCATCTCGTTGACTGCCTTGTACATATCCTTTACATCGTTGAATTTGTGACCCAGTCCGAAGCTTTCTACCTGAGACTTCAGGTTGGAGTACTGTCCTCCCGGCATCTCGTACTTGTAGATTTCTGCGGATCCTGTCATCATGTCGGATTCAAATCCAGCGTAAACCGGTCTTACTGCTGCCCAGTAATCAGAGATTTCCTGGATGCCATCCGGATCGATACCCGTTTCACGCTCTGTGCTGTCCATAGCAGCTACGATGGAGTTGAGAGCAGGCTGGCTTGTCAGTCCCGACATGCTGTTGAATGCTGCGTCGATGATATCCACGCCTGCATTGGCTGCCATCATCAGAGTGGCTACACCGTTGCCGCTGGTATCGTGAGTATGGAGATGAATCGGAATGGAGATCTCGTTTTTCAGAGCTTCGATCAGCTTCTTGGCTGCCATCGGCTTGATGAGACCGGACATGTCCTTGATGCCCAGGATGTGAGCACCTCTCTTTTCCAGTTCCTTCGCCATCTTGATGTAGTAGTTCAGGTTGTATTTTTCTCTGCTTTCATCCAGAATATCTCCGGTGTAACAGATGCACGCTTCTGCGACCTTGCCCTGGTTGAGGGTTTCATCCAGCGCCACTTCCATACCCTGGATCCAGTTAAGGGAATCGAAGATACGGAACACGTCGATTCCGGACTTGGCTGATTCTTTTACAAATCTGCGGATCACGTTGTCCGGATAGTTCTTGTAGCCTACAGCGTTCGCACCGCGGATCAGCATCTGGAACATGATGTTCGGGATCTTGGCACGCAGCGTCTCAAGTCTTTCCCATGGAGATTCCTTCAGGAAACGATAGGACGTATCGAATGTTGCTCCACCCCACATTTCCAGCGAGAAGAGATCTTTACCATAAAGAGCAGTCGCCGGTGCGATCTTTTCCATATCTACCGTTCTGACACGAGTTGCCATAAGGGACTGCTGCGCGTCACGCATAGTCGTATCGGTGATCAGCAGCTTCTTCTGATCTTTTACCCAGTCCACAACGCCCTGAGGGCCCTTTTCATCCAGGATCTGTTTCGTTCCGGAAAGCTTTGCGATCTCAGCCGGTTTGATCCGCGGGAATACCGGCACGTCAAACTGCGGCTTGATCCCTCTGTTTCCGTTGACATATTTTTCACCAAGGAACGTAAGCAGTTTTACTTCCTTGTCTTCTCTTACCATGATATTCATCAGTTCCGGATTATCTGCTATAAATCCGGTGTCACAGTTACCAGCCTGGAACGTCGGGTGATTCAGTACGTTGAGCAGGAATGCGCGGTTTGTCTTCACCCCGTTGATCTTCATTTCCTTCAGCGCACGTTTCGCCTTGCTGATGGCATCGTGGAAGCTGCGCGCCCAGGACGTTACCTTTACAAGAAGGCTGTCGTAGTACGGCGAGATGGTCGAGTTAACAAACGCATTGCCAGCATCCAGACGAATGCCGTAACCGCCTGCACTTGTGTATTTTGTGATAACGCCTGTATCCGGAGCAAATCCGTTGATAGGGTCTTCTGTCGTCAGTCTGCACTGGATCGCAAATCCGCGAGGCTGAATATCATCCTGACTCTTGATGTCAAGCTCCGGCGAATTCAGTTCGTATCCTTCGGCGATCAGGATCTGCGACTGTACGATATCGATGCCTGTCGTCATTTCTGTAACGGTATGTTCCACCTGGATACGAGGGTTCATTTCGATGAAGTAATGATTTCCTTCATGGTCTACCAGGAATTCTACAGTACCTGCACTTCTGTAGTTCACCGCCTTGGCGATCTTCAGAGCGTCGTTGCAGATGTTCTGTCTCTGTTCCTCTGTCAGGCAGAGCGCCGGAGTAAATTCAATCACTTTCTGGTGTCTTCTCTGGATGGAACAGTCACGTTCATACAGATGTACGATGTTGCCGTAGCTGTCTCCCAGGATCTGCACTTCGATATGCTTCGGACGTTCCAGATATTTTTCAATGAAGATATCGTCGATACCGAATGCCTTCTTCGCTTCACTCTTGGCGCTGCGGTACTGTTCTACCATTTCTTCCTTCGATCTTACGATACGCATACCTCTTCCGCCGCCTCCGGCTGCCGCCTTCAGCATAACAGGGTATCCGCATTCATCTGCAAACTGCAAAGCCACCTCTTCCGAAGGTACGGTTTCTGTGATGCCCGGGATAGTCGGCACACCTACGCTGTTTGCCACGATCTTGGACTTGACCTTGTCTCCGAGGTTGTCCATCATGTGATAATCCGGTCCGATGAAAACCAGTCCTTCTTCTTCGCATGCCTTTGCAAATTCTACATTTTCAGACAGGAAGCCGTAACCTGGATGGATCGCATCCACGCCTTTTGCCTTTGCCAGTTCGATGATCTCATCAATAGCCAGATAAGCATCTACAGGGGACTTGCCCTTACCGATCTGATAAGATTCATCCGCTTTCGTTCTGAACAGTGTATTTTTATCTTCTTCTGAGTAGATAGCAACGCTTCTGATTCCCAGTTCCTTGCAGGCCCTGAATATACGGATCGCGATCTCCCCTCTGTTGGCGACCAGAACCCGCTTAAATTTTCTCTTGTCGTTCATATCCCGAGTCTCCTTTCCAATTGCACATTATTCTAATATTTTATCATTATTCCGTTTTGTTTTCCACACATATTTATAAATCACGGACAAATTCTTTGTGTGTAGTATACAAAACATCCGAATCAACCTTTATTCGTGATGGATATGGACATCCATCTGTGGAAACGGGATCTGTATCCCGTTCTCGTCAAATGCAACTTTGATATGCTCTTCCAGATAATATTTCACATCCCAGTAATGTTCCGTCAGGCACCACGCCTTAAGATCCATGTCCACAGAGCTTTCTCCATGATTTGCTACACCAATGAGCGGCTGCGGATCCGTCAGGATCAACGGATTGTCATCACATACCTTCCGCATGATCTCCTTGGCATGCTCGATGTCATCATCGTATCCGATCCCGAATGTGCAGTCCACGCGTCGCTTCTCCTCCTGACTGTGATTCACCAGGACAGAAGTATTGACGATTCCGTTGGGGATGGTTATGGTCTTGTTGTCATAGGTTTTCAACGTCGTCAGAAACAAATCAATATGATGCACCTTGCCTGACACATCTCCTATATCGATCAGATCATCCTTGCTGAAAGGCTTTGTCAATATGATCATAACACCGCCGGCAATGTTAGCCAGACTGTCCTTGAGAGCCAGCGCAATAGCTGCTCCGGCGGCCCCGATAACAGCCACGATCGTATGGACCTGAATGCCCAGAACTCCCAGGCACATGGTAATCAGCACGATGGCCGCCGCCACCTTGATCACATTGCGGACGAAAGTATATAAAATCGGATCTGCCGTACTTTTTTTCAGACCCCGATCCGTGATCCGCAAAATGATTTTCAGCAAAATCAGTCCTATCAGGACTATGATAAGAATTGCCGCCAGATTCATTCCCCAGTCCATCATTTTATCCACAGAAAAGAAATCCTTCCACGACCCTTTGGTCAATGCTTCCTGACTTTCGGCAATCTTTTCTTCCATAGCTTAGTCCTCCTGTTTGATCTTCCGGCCGCTCCGTCTGCGCTCCAGTTCTTTTAGGTACTTCTTTCTCAGACGGATATCGTCCGGCACGATTTCCACCAGTTCATCATCATCGATGAATTCCAGGGCTTCTTCTAATGTAAAGGTGCGTGCCGGCGCCAGTTTGATGTTGTCATCGCTTCCTGCCGCACGCATATTGGTCGCTTTTTTCGCTTTGCACGGATTCACTACCATATCATCGCTTCTGGCGTTCATACCGATGATCATGCCCTCGTACACCTTGGTGCCCGGTTCGATGAACATCTGTACACGCTCGCTGATGTTGAAGATAGCATATGGCGTTGCGACTCCTTCTTCCTGAGCGATGGCCACGCCGTTGGTACGCTGCGGGATCTCCCCTACATAGTCGTCGAATTTAGCAAAGCGCCGCACCATGGTGCCCTCGCCTCTGGTATCGTTGATAAACTCACTTCTGTAGCCCAGCAGCCCTCTTGTCGGCACCAGGTATTCCAGGTGGGTGAATCCGTTTTCGCTGTGCATCTCCTGCATCATGCCCTTGCGGACGTTCAGCTTGGAAATGACCGATCCGGAGTATTCATCCGGCACAGACAGAACCACTTCTTCGATCGGTTCCTGTACCTGGTTGTGATCGCCCCGGCGCATGATGACCTCCGGCTTGGAAACGGCCAGTTCATAGCCTTCCCGGCGCATATTTTCGATGAGGATAGAAAGGTGAAGCTCCCCTCTTCCCGAAACCTTGAAGCTGTCGGTGGAATCGGTGTCTTCCACTTTCAGTCCCACATTGACTTCCAGTTCTTTATTGAGTCGTTCCCGAATGTGACGGGACGTTACGAATTTACCGGACTTGCCTGCGAACGGAGATTTGTTGACCATAAAATACATGGACAAAGTCGGCTCTTCGATGTGGATCATTTCCAGCGGCTGCGGGTCTGCCGGGTCGCAGATGGTCTCTCCGATGGAGATGTCCGCAATACCGGAGATCACGACGATATCGCCAGCTTCTGCCTGATCCACAGCCATCCGCTTCAATCCTCTGTATACGAATACCTGATTGATCTTCTTCTGTTCGATCTGACCATCTCCCTTGGCTACCGCTACCGTGCTTCCCGCCTTGATAACACCTTTTGTGATCCTGCCGATCCCCAGTCTTCCGATGTAATCATCGTATCCCAGAGCCGAGATCTGCAGCTGCAAAGGTTCCGCGTTGCGATCCGGGTACGGTTGGGTGTGCTTGATGATAGTATCGAACAGCGGCGTGATGTCAAGCCCCTGCATACCCTTTGCACTCTTCTTGATCTTTGCATCACCCTCTTCCACGGAGATGCCCTTGACGTCATCAGGATCGTATACCACGATGCCCTGTCTTGCGATGCCGTAGAGGATCGGGAAATCCAGCTGCTCATCGTTGGCTTCCAGATCCATAAAGAGCTCGTATACCTCATCGACGACTTCGTCGATCCGGGCATCTTTCTTGTCGATCTTGTTGATGAGAAGGATCGGGTTGATTCCCTGCTCCAAAGATTTTTTCAGTACGAATCGCGTCTGCGGCATCGGCCCTTCGCTGGAATCCACCAGCAGGATGACCGTGTCTACCGTCTTGATGATACGCTCCACTTCAGAAGAAAAGTCGGCGTGTCCCGGTGTGTCTACGATATTGATCTTCACGTCTCCGTGCATGACGGAGCAGTTCTTCGAATAGATGGTGATTCCACGCTCCCGCTCGATGTCGTCACTGTCCATGATGCAATCCACCACCTGCTCGTTGTCCCGGAAGACACCGCTCTGGTTCAAGAACGCGTCCACCAGCGTGGACTTGCCGGCATCGACGTGAGCGATCACCGCGATATTGATTATTTTCTGCTTTTCTGCCATTACTCCATTCCCACTTTCTGTATTGAATTTTATTACATGATCGAAATCCTGCGATTTCGCAATTTTTATGATTACTGTAACACTTTATTTTAAATCAATATGCATAGCATGTCAAAATAATTTGCAGTCCGGTCAGACTCTTTTTCAGCGGCTTCCGCATAGACTAACAGAAAAACAAAGGAGTATCTTTATGCCAAATCTGTTTTTAAGCCCCTCCGTGCAGGAGTATAATCCCTATATCAACGGACTGGGGAGCGAAGAATATTACATGAATCTGGTAGCCGATGCCATGGAGCCGTATCTCATTTCCTGCGGTATTTCCTTTACGCGAAACGACCCGGATGCCACCCTGCAGCAGGCTATTGCTCTATCCAACGCTGGAAACTACGATTTCCATCTGGCCCTCCATTCCAACGCCGCACCACCGGCCCTCGCCGGACAGCTTCAAGGGTGCGACATTTACTATTACGCCACCAGCACCCAGGGAGCACGCGCCGCGAAGATCTTTGCAGAAAACCTGAAGGTCATCTATCCGGATCCCGCCAAAGTCCGAACGGTGGCAAACACCACGCTGGGAGAACTGCGCCTGGTAAAGGCTCCGTCCAATCTCATCGAACTGGCCTACCATGACAACGCCGAGGACGCCTTCTGGATCATAGACAACATCCAGCTGATCGCCCGAACCCTGGTGCTGGCTCTGACAGAATACTTCGGCATACCGTTTGTGGAACCCAGCATTTGATGTCTGCAAAGGCTCGTCCGGGGATTTTAGCGTTTACATTTGCGGTTCTTTATGGCATGATGGACTGTAGAAAAAAGCAGAAAGGACTGCAGATATGAAAAAAATCATCCAGACGATCCTGCAGGCATCAGACAGTGGAAGCCTGACCAAGATCATCTTTGCAGGGAAGCGGAAGAAGTCCCTGGAATACAGCAAAATCACCCTTCGCCCGGTGACCATCCGGGGCGAATACATGTATCAGGCGGAGTTTCATTTCGAGAAGAAAGTGACACACCAGAACATCCCCTATCACGAGATGATAGACTACGCCAGCCAGTGGATCTGTGAGGATTTCAAGCAGATCAACATCCTGACGGAGGCGGAGGATATTCAGATCCTGGCCGCCGATCCGGAAAATCCGCGGATCACACGCCGTGCTTATAAAAAGCTTCGCAAGGCAGCGGTGCTGGATCACAATCGAAAGAAACATTACATCATCGAAGATGGAAAGCCCTGCGACTTTCTCATCAAGCTGGGCGTCATGTCGCCGGAGGGCAAAGTGTTCCAGAAGCACTACTCCAAATTCCGGCAGATCAACCGCTTCCTTGAGATCGCCGACGATTCCTTCCGCGATCTGCCTTCTCAAGGTACGCTGCGAATCATCGACTTCGGCTGCGGCAAAAGCTATCTGACCTTCGCGCTGTACTATTATCTGCGGGTCTTAAAGAACCGGGATGTAGCCATCGTCGGACTGGATCTGAAAAAAGACGTGATCGAATTCTGCAACAAGACGGCACAGGAGCTGGGCTACGACGACCTGACCTTCCTCACAGGGGACATCGCCGACTACGAGAGCACGGGTGCCGATATGGTGGTCACCCTCCACGCCTGCGATACGGCGACGGATTATGCCCTGATCAACGCGGTCAAATGGCACAGCCGGGTGATCCTGTCGGTACCGTGCTGCCAGCATGAGCTATTCTCCCAGATCAAGGAACCGGTCAACGATTCCTACCTGAAATACGGGATCTTAAAGGATAAGTTCACGGAAATCCTGACCGACGGACTGCGGGGGCTCAAACTGGAAAGCGCCGGCTACTAGGTCAATATGATCGAGTTCACATCACTGGAGCACACCGCCCGCAACGTGATGATCAAGGCCGTACTGCCGGATCCAGCCGCTCTGACGCAAAAGCAGCGGCAGAAGCAGGAAGCCGCAAAAGAAAAAGCTTCGCAGGAATACGAGGCTTTGAAAAATATGTATCATGTTCATCCAACCATCGACCAGCTGTAGGCCAACCTCTTCTGTATGACAAATAAAACGAGATGCATGAACTGTATTTTCATCATGCATCCCGTCTTTCTCTTCTGGGTTTAATGCTATCATTTATTTTCTTTTACAGCATTGGCCAACGATATCACCCATTGTAAAAGGAAGAAACAATATGCAGCAATCATTACTATAATTACCACAAACCATGATATCCTTGCTGCGCTAATAATATGTGTTATTAACAGAAGCAAAAACACTTCTGCAATCATACTAAACACTAAAATTACTTGTACAGATTTTCTTATCTTTTTCCCGCAGTCATTATTACTGTTAGAATCTACAAAAAATTTACTTTTACGGATATTTAATTGAAATTGCACAACTAAAAATATCAACAATGCCAATAATCCTATTAATACATATAGTAAAATTTCAGACTGCATAAATTCCAAATCCCACAGGACAGTCAGCACTAAAATAATTATACTTATAATTAAAATGCACCTGGCAAGTATTATCTCACGATTCATTCCATCACGTCCTCTTAAATACTCGATTATTTTCATAGGCTCCTATGCCCCATTTGTGTGCAGATATAACCAAATATTTTTTCCAAGAGCCATCACTTTGTGCGATAACCCTATTATTTCCCCAATTCAATCAGAAATAAAAGTCAAACAAGTCACTATTTGTAGTCACAATATATATGTTTTTCTTCTCATTATTTCCCGAGTTAAAATGTCCACACCAAAATAGAATATGATCCAACTCAAAGCTTTTATTTTGGTATCTTGAAATCCGGAATTTATCAGCATTAAATTGCGGTGAAATATTAGCTGCAATCACTTGGAAATATTGATTAAGTTTACTATCTTCCGACGATTTCTTTCCAGTCGTCTCTATAAGCGCAATTCCTGTAATTTGATTATCCAAACTTGAAAAGGCAGTCATACGCAGCCTTAATGAGTCTGAAATCTTGAAGTCGTAATACGTAACTCCATTTTGGATCAATTCCTCGCCATCACCATTTTGTACTTGGACACTTTGGGTGGAGCTTTTGTATTCTTTCGGAATCTGGGACAATCCAGCATTTTTCAAATCCTTATTGAATATTTCAACACCACTTTCCGGAGTAATGTCAAAAGCTCCATTAGTCACAGCAATATCAGATTTTTCAGTTGAATTATTTATTAGAAAGGATTTTGTAGTAGTATAAAATGCTATGAAACATCCCGCTATAATAATCCCTAAAATAATCATTATTACTTTTTTCATCAGCTTTCCTCCATAACACCCGAGAATATACAATCTATTATTCGTACTAATCTAAAAATTCCCCCATTTATAATTCGGATATGCAATTGGAGCTACAGTCGAGCCCTTCATTTTACTTGAATTTGAACCAAATACTTTAATATCTAATACATAATATCCGTTAATTTTTCCATCTCCATAAGATACGTTAACATATCCCCATGCCTTTTGAACATATCCTGTTTTTTTATCTGAACTAGTTTTCGTCGTATTTTTCACTGCAGATGTTGGGGTAATATAGCACGGCGTTGTTGGTTTAGTTGTGGTAGAAGATAACGAAGTAATTTTCCCACCTGATGTTTTCCAAGTTACTGTTGACCAAAACGCACAATATGACGCTTTACTTTTGCTTCCATACGTTTGCTTGAATGTCTTCTTATTAGTTTTAGCCGCAGCTTTAGAAGAATTAGAATCTAATATATATTCATTAACACCAACCTCTTTTAAACTATCAGCACTATATTTTTGTTTTATATTTGCAACAACGGAGGGTTTAAAATTTGACTCAGCATACTTAACATACTCATTTGTTAAAACTGCATCATTATCATTGATAATCTCCTGAGCATGCTCCTCCGCCAACTGCTCAATTCTTACTTTTAAATCATTTCCTGTTAACTTTGACAATTCCAGTGCTTCATTTTCCAATTGAATATTCTTCTCTGTACTATTTAACGATTCAAAAGATCCATCATAGGAATTATCATCTTCATCTAATATTTCGTATTTTTCATAGGCTGGAGCAAAAAAATAGTTTGCAATTTGCTCTCTATCATTTTCATTCTGAACTGTCATTATAATTGCCGATAATCTATCCGTCTGATTTTCTTGTGTGTTCTCTGAGAATGTCGTCGCATTTGCAGGAACGGTAACTATACTTACAATAAGTAACACTATAACAATTAATGAACTTGTATATATGCGTTTTTTTATCATTTTGTTTTCCTTTCCAACTAAATTGATCATACTCATTACAACGACTTTAGCTTATGCATCTTCACCCCCCTTACCATATGTATCATTTAACCCACAGTTATTTTATGCCTTAATATTACTTTATATAATCATGAATGTCAACTACTATTTAGTTGTCCGAAATATTGACATTGCATATACTTTCCACTAATATGTATTACAGAAAGGAATTATAATGAGTACTCAAATCAATTTTAAAAAAGGTTCTGTAGAAATGCTTTTGCTGCATGTGCTAAGCTGTAAAGGAGACTGCTATGGATATCAATTATCACAATTGATCAAAAAATCTTCTGAAAATACACTTGACTTTCC